>JBCCCJ010000068.1:0-10445 GCA_039033615.1 Bacteroidota bacterium | reverse complement strand
TTACTTTCTAACCTGAGTATTTGCCAGCCATTTTCGCAGGATCTGTTTTGACCGATCCTGATAGAACTTTGTCTCATTTTCTCAGAAACAGATATTTTTTAGGAACGCTGAGGAAATGAAACACCAGAGCTTGGGTAGAGATTTTGTGCGAAAGCCACTTCAAGTCTGGAGAAGGCCCCCTAGACTTGAATCTCAAAACCGAGCCTAGTTCCGATACTCGGAATAAACTAAGCTAGGGGAGGATTTTCTGACGTAGGATTCGTGCAAAAGGCAAAGCAAGGATATGGGGTTATTTTTGAAGCGTTCCTTAGGAGCGTTGAGATTGAAGCTGTAGGGTGGGTGTTCTGTTTGTTACAGACGCCTTGGCTAGGGATGCCCGATTTGGCAATACTTGCAAACTCAACATTAGGGCAGTGCTACCGGTAATCAGCCAAGTCAGGTCGACACTGAATACATACCACTGCCCTGCCATGAAGGTCTGCCAGATCCAATCTCCGGTGAATATGCCGTTTGCAATGGGTATAAGGAGCCCCATGATTCCGCCGAGAGTGAGATAATTTCGGATGAGCTGATTCAAATTCTTCCAAAGCAGGCTGCTAATAGCTAACAATAGCCAACCGATGAAGAAGATCCCATTGACATACAGGGTTCGGTCAACCCAATCTATGGGCACCGCTTTATTGGCCAGAAAGATCAGAGCTACTGCCGGAAATAGTCCATTGGTGATGCCGAGATACCAGCGGGTGACCTGAAAATGAAAGCGGCGCTGTTGGTCCGTATAACGAGGGTTGTCCCGAACCGTTTGCCAAATCATCACCCCGCTGGAAATGATGAAGCAGGTCAGCATCGCCAGAATGAAGTAGATGATTTTCAGAAATATTCCCCCATAGGTCGCATAATGGAGTTTGATGAGGATGGGATATACGCCAACTGCATAAGATTTGTTGTTGGGGATTTCCTCGGAGAGCAGGGCTCCATCTTTGCTGGCATACACCATGGTGGCATCTGCCGCGATGCCTTTGAAATCGTCAATTCGAACCGAAATCGTGCCGTCTTCTTTTCCGTAGTGGCTGGAAAACATCACCCTAACCTGATGCTCTGGATAGGCGGTCAGGATATCCTCATAGACCTGATTGAAACGATGAGGTGTGGTCAAGTCAGGAGAAGTTTCTTCGTAGGTATAAGACAGATCCGGGCGGACTGTCTTGACGATTTCGTTGGTGTCGCCATCAAACAGGAGAAAAGCACTAGGAGCCAACAGGAGAATGGATAAGCCCAGCAGAGCACCAGTGATGGCATAAATGGCCTGAAAAGGTAGGGTAATAACGCCCAGGACGGTATGCCCATTGGTCCAGATTTGTTTCCACTTTCCTTTGACCGTGAAAGCATTGAATTTATTGAGCAGGTTTTTCCAATGGATCATTACCCCAGTAATGATGGCAAAGAGAAAAAAGAAAGCCACCAGCCCCGCGAGATAAATGCCTATCACTGGAATTTGGTGGAAGAAATGCAGCTCGTACAAGGTTCGCCCCATATGAGTGGTGGGTTCCTCGTACGGTGTCACCTCATAGGTAATCGGATGGATGTAGGTGCGAAAGCGTTCGGTTTTGCCTGCCTCTTCGGTATGTACTGCCCCAAAAAAGAGGATGAAAGGATTCATCTCATCTGGAGGAATGAGACTGAAAGATTCGTTGATGGCAAAGTTCTCCTGAGATTCTTTAATTGCTTGTAAGGCCCGATCAAAATCTACCTCTGCGGGCGTCTCGAAGCGAGCCATGGGATTTTCCCAGCGATAGACTTCATCCAGAAAGAGGGCCGTTGCGCCAGCGTAGAAGCAAACGAACAAGGCAAATCCAATCACAATTCCAGACACCGTATGGGTGTGAAAAATAGCGTTGTATAAGCGAGGCGGCAGGGCTTTGAGTTTGATCTTCATGAGACACTAGAGGAAAATAATGCCGAGGAATATGAGACTGAAGGAAAGATAAATGGCCCAAACCTTCCAACCATTTTTGAACAGGAATGCAACCACCAGACAAGTTGCCCACAAAAGGAAGGAGGAATAGGCCGAGGTAATGATCAGAGCGGCTTTGTGTTCCAACAAGCTCCCCAGCGCATTGTGAAACAGAATGGTGACCAGAAACCCTCCTACCAGCCCAGCAGTAATTTTGACTGCCCGTTGACGAGGGGTGGATAAATATTTCTTGTTTGCAGGCATATCAGATATAGTTACAGCAAAATTTCCAGCAAGATCGAACCCAAACACAAACCTGCTACCACATAGGCAAAGCGCTGATGGAGCGGCAAGACAATGAGTAGGAGACAATAACTCATGGTCATCATCATGAACCAAATGACAATGCCTGTTCCCCACCCAAATTGATTGGCTAACCAGGCCATCGCAGCAGCATGAAGTCCATAAGCAGACGCTTGGCTAAGGCGAGGGTTTTGCTTGAGGCGTTCTCCCACGGTGGCCAAGTGGGCTGGAAAATGCTTTGACTTTCCATACAGGAGAAAACTAGCGAGAAGGATGAGGGCAATACTCATGTTTGCAAGGTTTAAAACTGGATTCGCCAAGCGATAACTGGAATGATCCCTGAACCATAGCGGTTGGCCAACTCTCTGCGGGTTCGATCAAACCATTGCCGAGTGAGCGGGCGCTGATTGAGCACATTTCTCACTTGCAGGGATAGCTGAGAGCTGTACTTGGCGCGGTTTTGTTGCAAGACAATGGAAGCGTCCAGGAAAAACAGAGGGTCCTGAAAGGCACTGTTGGGGTTGAGGTAATCCGTTTGCACCTTGCCTGAATCCAAGGCCATTTGCAAGTCCACAGGGGTGTAATATTGTGCTCCACTGTAAGAGAGCGCGATGTTAGCATTCAACAGATTTGCCTTCCCTTTTTTCTTGCCAATGCTCCATTCTTTGCCAATCACGCCATTTCCGATTAGGCCATTGTCGAATTGGGAGGGGCGCCTTTTGCCATCGTTGGCGACATAGGTAGCTTCAAAGAGGGACCCGTTTAGCAGGAAGTAATAGCCTCCTTCGAAGGTTCTCTCCAAGGCCACCTCTATGCCCGTATTTCGCCCGGTTCCCCCATTGTTGAGCTCAAATTTTTCGAAGAAGAAATCCGCTGCCCCTACTCTGGAAATTGGGAGTTCCTCCCCAACGACCAGATTGAATTGATGTTGATAGTACACTTCCACGCCCAAACGTAAGGCATCATTGAATTGTAGACGGTACCCCAAAACCAAATGGTGCGCTTTATTGAAACGGATGTCATCATTGACCCGACGGGTCCTGCCATTATCGTCCTCGCCTTCGACCAAATAGGTATAAAAAGGCTCCATCTGGCTATGCAAGCCATACCCAAAAGACAGGGATTGGCGAGGCCGCAACTGATAACGAATCCCGAGGCGGGGTTCTATGGACAATTCGTTGGTGAGGCCCAGGTACATGGCATGAAGCCCAAGGTTGACCTTCAATTTGGGATGTATCGAAAATTGGGAGCGGGAATAAGCATTGACCATCATGGACTGGCCCCGGCCCACTCGGATGGTATCATTCAAATTTCCATCTGGTCGGGGGTCAAAGATGTTGTCCGCCCTGGCAAATAAGACATTGGATGCCAAACCGTGGACCGTCAGCCCGGAGCGATGCGTATGTTTCGGTCCAAATTTGTGGTTGATAAAGCTGGACCAGGAAATCCGATATTCGTAATCGTCAGATTTGGCGGTGGTATCTGCGGAGATCAGGTCGGGGTTGAGGTAATAGGATTTGGAAGCATAGCGCAAGCCCGTCCCGATCATTGCCGTTTGAAAAAAGGTGTTCTCTCCTAATGGCTGAGAATAGGTAGCGCCAATGGTTCCGGTGAGGGTGGTGGTAAGGCTCCCAAAATCGGCCAAATCTTCTACTGCCCATTGAGCTGTGTCCAAAGAAGGGAGAAATTCCGTTTCGCTAAAGCCCCCGATCCCAAATACATTGAGGGTAGCGGCTTTGGGGAGGCGAAAATGCAATTTGAAGGAAAGGTCCTGAAAGGTTGGAATGGAATTGCCAACATCCACAAAAGCTTTAACGATACCCGTAGTAGAGTAGCGATAGTTGACCAAGTAGGAACTGTTACCAGCGGAAGAGAAGGGACCTTCGGTCGACACATCCAAGCCGATCACACTCAACTGCACAGAATGCTGACGTTGTTGGGTATTGCCGTTGCGAAAGCGCGCGTCGAACACTGCTCCTAGCGCATTGCCATAATCAGCAGGAAAAGCACCGGAGAAGAAATCAGTATTGGCCAGCAATTGCTGACTGAATAGGGTGACGCTTCCACCTGTACCTCCCACGCGGGCAAAGTGATTGGGGTTGTAGATGTCCACTCCTTCCAGGCGCCAGATCACCGCCCGAGAACTGTTGCCACGAACGTTGAGCTCATTGTTCAGGGCATCTGCATTGGGCGAAATCCCTGGGAATTTGACAATCATGCGGGCTGGATCGTCCACTCCGCCAGGAATTCGACGCAGTTCCTCCACCGAAAAGGACCGCGCACTGACTACGGCTGCTACGTTATTGACCTTGCGTTGGTCTGCTTCAATCAACACCTCTTCCCCTTGAATCGCTTGCTCTTCCATCCGAACTTCCAGATAGGTCTCCTGCCCGGAGACCAACAAAATGCCACTTTTCAACACCCCACGGTACCCAATGTAGCTTACTTTCACCTCATATCGACCTACTGGCACATCCGCAATGAGAAACTGCCCATCTGTGCCGGAGATGGCTCCTTTGACTGGAGAAAGGTTCAGAATTTCAATCCGTACCCCCGTGAGTGGTTGCAAGGTCGCCTGATCGGTAATGATGCCACGAAGGTTTTGCGATAGGGGGGAAGATTGCCCCAAGCCAGTGAACCATAACAAAAGGCCGAATGTCAACAGCCAAATCACTTGTAATAGGAATCTCTTGCCCATAGTGAAAGACTTAATTGTCTGTTCGGGACACTTGCCCTCCTTGGTTGAAATCCCTGTGAATTAACCTGAGTTGGGTGGTATCCCTCATGTCTGCTCATTCAATAGTACAGCTCTTTTAGATTTGGACTAAATCAAAATAAGCCCTTAAATATATCTTCCGTCTACGGGAAAACAAAGACTCAGCAGAGGATTGTGAAAAAAGGAGTTTCCATAGGGGTACTTCGAACAACTCAACATCCGTATTGGTATCGAAAAGAAATTATCTGGCGCAACAATATTCCCGAAAGACACACGTATCTCCCCCTCCATTCGTCAAACTGAAATCACCAATCATGCAGGATATCGTTCGTTCACCCGAATATTTGACCCATTCAGCAAAGATCAATTGAATATCCCCCCCTGAGATACGACCTTGCAAATGTTCTGAGACGGATACTACCTTATGAAACAGTTCTTTCTAGCTTTGGCGCTTTGCTTGGTCAGCGCGATGTTACTGACCTCTTTTTTGGCTTCTCCTTCTACCACTGTGGAGCCTACTCAGGATTGCCTGGGTGCGCTTTCTGACGCTTTTTCTCCAAATGGAGACGGGATCAACGACCAGTTTCAACTGGACTTGGAATGTGAAGTGGAGAGCTTTCGATGGGAAATTTACAATGAGGCGGACGAATTGTTGTTTGAGAGTGAAAGTGCCAATCAAGCTTGGGATGGAACCATTGCGGGGGAAGCAGCTCCAGAGGGATTTTATCGCTGGGTAGCCGTTATTCAGACTCCATATCACGCCAGTACCACTGAATCAGGGGAAATCGCCCTGGTCCGGTAAGTCTATATCGCCATCGGAAACGGTGGCTCCGGTCCACAACGCAAGGGGGGATCGGGCCTCGTTTCCAACTGTTCATTTACTGCCACACCTATATCTGTTACTGGTCCATGCCGGTGAAAGAGCATGCAGGGTCTGCCTTTAATTAGGTAGGCCCTCATCGCATGTGCTTGTGAAAGTTTTTTGTAGCAGCGTCATGTTCAGCGATTTGCAACAATCCGTTTTACTAGCCACGGACTTGTACCGAGCAATAGCCGAGGGATCTGAATTGCCTTCGCGCCAATCCTTTTTTGGGAAAATTCGCTACGCAATGGGCTCAGCAACTTTTCATAGCGAATGCCACGAATGGATGAATCTTTCCTATCTTCTTGAACCAATTCGGAAATTCGTGGCTGATTTCTCCTTGTCTTTCCAAGGAGAATGCCCAACATACATGCACGGAAAGACAAGGATCCCGGCTTCGTTAATGAAAAGTTAAGGTTCCCCGGCTTCTGAGCGAGATTGGTATCTTTGGCAGGATGAAAGTACAGCACATGTACGTGATCATTGGATTGATGACCCTGGCCCTGCTGGGGTTGATTGGGTTGCAGGTGCAACAAATTCGCAAAGCCATGGTGCTCAATGAAGTCAATTTCATCAACAACGTCAACGAAGCCCTGGAAGAAGTGGTCTCCGAATTGGAAGGAGATGAGGTCCGTATGACCTTTGTGCAAGCCTCCCGCCAATTGGCCTTGGCCCCGAGTGATTCTACCCAACACTTCACCAGTGGCAATACCACCATCAGCCTGGAATTCACCGAGGGGGAACGCGTCGCGCCTCGTCATACCATTCGGATTCGGGATAGTTTGGCCATCGTGACCGAGCAGGAAGCGACCATTCAATTTGACAGTGCACTCTTTCAAGCCGGAGGCACCCTTTCTTATATGTTCCTCACCTCCGAAGAAGACAGCCTTGGTCCAGACAGCCGGTTTGAATTTCGGGGCAATCCTGAAATGGTTCGCATGGTCAAGCAAACCCTGGATGGGCTCAGTGGCCCTCATATTCCGATTCAGGACCGGGTTGATTCCATTCAAATTGATACCCTGCTTCAAGAAGCCCTGGCAAGTCGGGGCATTTATCAGGGATATGAATTTGTGGTAGAAACGGATCAAAACCGAGTGGCTCTGGCGACCTCTCTTTCGCCGGGAAGTCCCATGCCTATCCATTGGACTCAGGCATCCCATCCTCATCAGATTCAATTGTTTCCCAACCTGGGGAGCATTCGCCAAAGTCATTTATACGTGCGGTTTCCGGACAGTCAACTCCGGGCCTTTCAAGCGGTTTGGGTGCAAGCCCTAGCTTCTTTGATGTTTTGTGCCATCATTTTGGTGTGTTTTTGGATCGCGATTCGGACCGTGTTTCGGCAGAAGAAATTCTCCGAGATGAAGAACGACTTCATCAACAACATGACCCACGAGCTCAAAACGCCCATCGCAACCATTTCTCTGGCGGCAGACGCGATCAGCAATCCCCAAATCTCCGGCAATCCGGACGGGATGAAGCGCTACACCCGCATCATCAAAGAAGAGAATCAGCGGATGCATCGGCAGGTGGAGCGGGTGCTGCAAGCCGCTCGTTTGCAACGCAAGGAAATTCGCCTGGACCCCAGCGAATTCAACCTGCACGACCTCCTGACCAAGGCTGGGCGCTACCTGGAACTGCCGATGCAAGAGCGCGGCGGCCACCTGAATTTGGACCTTCGGGCTACCCGTACCGTTGTGCAAGGAGATGAACAACACCTGATCAACCTCATCAACAACCTCCTTGACAACGCCAATAAATACAGCTCGGACCAGCCCAACATCACCTTGCGGACCTTCAACGAGGCCGATCAACTGGTGATTCAGGTGCAGGATCAAGGCATGGGCATCAGCAAAGCCGATCAGGCCCGCATCTTCGAGCGATTTTATCGGGTATCCACCGGAAACTTGCACGAAGTCAAGGGGTTTGGATTGGGGCTCAGCTATGCCAAAGCCATCGCCCAAGCCCATGGTGGCGACATCTCCGTGCAAAGCCAACTGGGACAAGGCAGCACCTTCGAACTGCGATTGCCCCTCGAACCTGAAGCTACTCCCCTTTCATGAGCCGAATTCTCCTCGTCGAAGATGAACCCAATTTTGGAGCGGTCCTTCGGGATTACCTTCAAATGAATCAGTATGAAGTGGTGCTGGCCAAAGACGGCCACGCGGGTTTGCAAGCCTTTCGTGAACAGGGCTTTTCGCTCTGCATCCTGGATGTGATGATGCCCAAAATGGATGGCTTTACCCTGGCCAAAGAAATCCGTTCGGTCAATTCCGACATCCCCATCATCTTCCTTACGGCCCGTTCTATGAAGGAAGACGTCCACCAAGGCTTCCAATCTGGCGGGGATGATTACATCACCAAACCCTTTGATTCAGAGGAATTGTTGTTGCGGGTCAAAGCGGTGCTCAAACGTAGCCAGGCCACCTCGACCGCACCGCCTCCGGTGCCAGAATCCTTCGAGTTTGGGGGATTCTCCTTCAACCATCGCCTACACACCATCGAGCACACCGGACGGGACGAAAGCGACCGCCTTTCCCCCAAAGAAGCCGATCTGCTCCAACTCCTTCTGCTTCACAAAAACGATCTCCTCTCCCGCGAAAAAGCCCTCCAAACCCTTTGGGGCGACGACAACTACTTCAACGCCCGAAGCATGGACGTCTTCATTTCCAAACTGAGGAAGCGCTTTCGCGCAGATCCCCACATCAAGATCGAAAACGTCCACGGTCGAGGCTTCCGCTTGGTGGTGGAAGAATAAACAGGGGATCCCGCAAGCGGGACTTCGCTGTGCTCAGCAGGGAACAGGGAAATTTCAAAAATCCGAAGGAGTAACGCAAATCTATGTGAACCTTGTTGAAGGAAGTGAAATCCCGAGAATCGGGAAAATCTGGTCCTTGAAAATGTGAACCCTGAACCCTGAACCTTGTCTTCACCCACCCCAGTTGTTTTTGAACATCTGGATGGCCACCGCGATCAGGATCACCCCGAATACTTTTCGGAGGGCTTGGGTGCCAGTCTCACCGAGCTTCTTACCGACCCAATCTGAAGAGCGTAAGACGAGGAAAATCACCCCTAAGTTGAGGGCGATGCCCAGCAACATGGTCCCCAAGTCAAACTGACTCCGCAGCGATAAGATGGTCGTCAGGGTACCAGCACCAGCGATCAAGGGAAAGGCGAGGGGTACCAACGTACCTGCTTTGCCGTGGGGATCGTCCCGGAAAAAGCGGATGCCCAGCACCATTTCCAGCCCCATAAAAAAGATGATGAGGCTACCCGCCAGGGCAAATGATCCTACCTCTATCCCGAAAATTCCCAGGAGCGAGGTGCCAAAGAACAGAAACAACAACATCAAACTGCCAGAAACCAGGGTGGTTTGGCCGGGATGAACTTGCATGCCTTGTTTTTTTAGACTCAGAATGATCGGCAAGGAGCCGGGGATGTCAATGACGGTAAACAAGACCAACGCAACAGAGAGGATAGCTGAGAAAGTCATGGGAATAGCAACAAATGGGTGAATTGAAAAATGATTGATTTGACGGCAATTCTACGGAATGAAAAGATATTTATATTCAATGGGGATCATTTTGTGTTAGAATGATTATTTTGGTCAAAAAAAAGAATAAACTGACATCGGACAAAAGAATAGCAGGCCATGGAAAATCAACTTGACCATCTCGATCGGGAGATGTTGGAAGTGCTGAGTCAACAGGCGCGGATTCCCTTCACGCAGTTGGCCGATCGACTGAAGATCTCGAACTCTCTGGTCCACCAGCGAGTCAACAAATTGAAGGACATGGGGGTGCTGGGGGAAGCGGGTTTTCACCTCTCCCCGAGGAAACTCGGCTATGCCACCTCTGCCTACGTGCTGATCATGCTCCAGAGTGGTCACTTCCGTCTGCCGATGGTCGAATCCTTACAGGCGATTCCCGAAGTGGTCGAGGTCGCCAACATCGCCGGGCGCTACGACCTCATGGCCAAAGTCTATACCCGCGACAACCGCCACCTCCGCGACATTCTCTACGAGCAAATCCAGGAACTACCCGGCGTAGAAGGCACCAACACCATCATCGCCTTCGAAACGGCCTTTCAGCGAGGCGTATCGCCTTGGAGCAAGGAGTGAAGGAGATTCAGAGTCTTTTGGGACAGGCAGAAATGATGAAGGGAGATTGTGCCAGTTGGAGAGGAGAATGATTTGAGCTAGACCATGTTTGGGACGCTAATTTTCTCGGAAATTCTCTATCCCAAACATGGTCTTATTCACCCAGTAAAGCTTTTTTCTCAAACCTGGAGCTATCAAATGCTGACGCTTGATTTTCCACAAGAACAATTGCTGATTGATCTGGTCATCTCTTCGAATGATGGTGTAACTCCCAAATTCTTTGAGTTCCACCCGGACAATGTGCTGGAGTTGTGGAAAAAGTAGCGTTTCTCCTTTCCGATGAGCAGGTAAGTGATACTTGAAAAATAACTTTCTCTTTTCGCGCGGTTATTTCGTTTCAGGTCCCATTCAAGTCTGGGGAAGGGGCCCTAGACTTGAAGCAAAAAACCGACTTTGGCGGGCCAAGGGAGGCTTTTTTTGACGAAGAACTGGGACGAAAGAACAAGTGAAAAGG
>JBCCCJ010000067.1:0-10460 GCA_039033615.1 Bacteroidota bacterium | reverse complement strand
CTTGAGCCGCGCACGGGCCAGCGCAAGGGGGGCGCGATCCTCGGGCTGATGCCCTGAATCCTCCCAATCTTCGATTGCCCTATTCGAGCTGCCAGCCTCATGACCTTGCCCCCCTCGCCGGGCCTGCCGCGCCGGACCGAGGGGGGCAGTTTCCGTCGGAAACGGGGGGGAATCACCTTCTTGCCATCGGCAAATCATTACCTCTTTTCACCGAAAAGCAGGTCGTTTTCCCTTGCGAGGGAAAACGGGGCGGCGCGGAAAGGGAAGGTACCCCCCGCCGCCTTCGGCTGATGCCCTGAATCCTCCCAATCTTCGATTGCCCTATTCGAGCTGCCAGCCTCATGACCTTGCCCCCCTCGCCGGACCGAGGGGGGCAGTTTCCGACGGAAACGGGGGGAAATCACCTTCTTGCCGAGGCAATTTCCGCCTCTCGCATCCCGCCGCGAAGCAGTCTCCCTTCTTCTCCAAAACTTAACATAACGATTATTATGAGGAAAACTGTCAGCCTAAACCCGCTGCCTGCATCACTTCTTCATTGAAATCCTTCCCATTGGGTTCGATGATCCGCAGGTAGTGATGGAGCCGGGTGAGAGATAAGAGCGTCTTCAGTACCTGTTGCAATTTTTCGATGGTATGGGGAAAGCGAAGTTGATAGAAATTGGTTGGTCGGATGGGTTCAGGGGAAAAGGCCTCGCCATGAATGAGATAGTTTAGGGCTTGTTGGCGGAAGGGACTGAGTTGTTCTTCTCCCAAATCAATCTCTAGCAAGCAGGTATCCTGCCCCTCCCGACTAAGGGTAGCCTGGATGGGGCGACTGTGTAAGTGGGACTTGAGGAAGCCCGCGGCCATGATGCTGTGCCGAAGCCCGCCTTCGTCCCGGTCAAAAGCAAGGAATACCTCTTTGGGCTGCCAATGATCGATCAGCTCTTGCACCAATTTCAACTGCCCCATAACGACTGCTCCCCCGGTGCTGAGGTAGAGACTGTTGCTCATGCCTTCTCCTTCCGGTGGCTGTTGTACCCGCGCCGCTTCTGAATCTGAGGCATCCAATCGACTGGCGTCCGCCTGCATCAATTGATGAAAAGAAAGCGCATCCAAGGCACTCTCGGTGAGGATGATGCGATCAATCGGTCGTTGAAGATGGGCGGTAGCCGAATACCAGGCACATTCGCCCTTGCGGGAATGCAGGGCGTGTCCTTTGAAGCCGTGGTTTTTTACTTCTACCCCCAGGATGTTGCCTTGGAGGTCTCGGCAGGGAAATGCCGTGTTGTAGTAGGTTTTTCGGCCCCAGGCGTCCATCTTTTGAGCAAAAATCTGTCCCTGGAAAGCTGGATGCCCCAAAGTTGCAGAAATGATCCCCCTTTGCTGTAGAAACTGCGGATTTTCCAGGGGCTGGAGCTCAAACTTCGGCAACACCTTGGGTACGGGTGGGAGCAAAGCCGAAGCTTCTGGATGTTCATTCAGCCATTGATCCAACAAGCGACGAGTCGCTTCCCAATCTTTCCCGCACCGCAGATACACCACATCCACCACGGAGCCTGATTCTGAGCGGTCAGCAGGATTGAAATAGCGATCTATTCCCCGACGATCTCGGTGCAAGACGAGGGTTTCTCCCGTCTGAGGCTGAACCATGACTCGATGATGGCGGCTCGACTTGCGCGTCTTTACCTGAAAGCCATACTGCTGGATCAGGAGTGCTTCCAGGGAGATCTGAGTTTTGTATCTTTCGAAATCAATCATGGGAATCGTGTCCTCAGCGGCAAGATACAGGATGTTTCGGGAAGGGGAAGTTGGATGATCCCGGAGAACGTTTTTTCGTATAGCCAAACAAATGACTTGAGTGATGAGAACTATCAGCTTGCTGCTGTGGGGAATGGTAAGTTTTCCCCTCTTATTGGCCCAAAGTGGTCATGCAGAGTGGTTTGATCAAAGTTGGAAGGAGTTTTTGGCTTACCCTCGGTTGCAGGATTCGATAGATTTGGCGCACTTGAATCTGGATTTGCTCGACGCAGCGGTATTCCATATGAGTAACCGAGTGAGGCAGGAGAATAAGCGCACCGTGCTGAGATTTGATCCTTCGTTGAGAGGGGTGGCAGATTTTCACGCTCGGGCCATGGCCAAACACGATTTTGTGAGCCATTTCAATCGCCACAATTGGTTGTATTCGACTTTGACCAAGCGAAGCAATCGCTTTCACGCCCGCGCCTTATCGGAAAATGTGGCTTCTGCCTTTTTATTTAACTATCAGTCCAATACTAGCTACTATGTGATCCGGGAATTCCAGCCGCCTCAGTTTTATCGGGATCGAGATGCCCAGCGAATCGTTCCCTTCACCTACTATGAATTTGCCGAAGAATTGGTGAACCGCTGGCTGAATTCTCCAGGACACCGGAGAAACCTTTTGTCGCTGAAGGCTACCCGGCTAGGATGTGCCATCCGCGTCTCCGAAAAAGAACGGACGCTCCAAAATGGCATCCCAGTGGCCCATTGCGTGCAAAATTTTGGGGCAGATCGGCCAGCAGAAAACGGGCAATAGTGCTTCTGAGTATCAAGTAAATGAGGGGGTAAGCCGCTCTATTGGGAGAGTTCTTCCCAATTGGGCTCCGCTTGCGCCTTATTCAGATTTGTCTATCTTCGTCTTACTCGTTTGAACTACCTACCCTACTACACAGATCTATGAAACCGCAGACCTGGATCCAGCTCGCTGTGATGATGTTCTTGAACTACTTCGTCTGGGGAGCCTGGTATGTAACCGTGGGAACCTTTATGGGGACCCCCGAAACTGATGGAGGCTTGGGCTTTTCCGGCCTACAAATCGGCGCGGTATACGCAACCTTCTCTATCGCCGCGATCATCTCTCCCTTTTTTGTGGGCATGATTGCGGATCGCTTTTTCGCCTCCGAACGAGTCTTGGGAGTCTTACACCTTGTGGGAGCGGGTTTGATGTACGTGGCTACCTTACAGACCGATTATTCCAGTTTCTACCTGCTGATCTTGCTGTATAATCTGACCTTCATGCCGACCATTGCGCTGACCAATTCACTGGCCTTTGCGCAAATGGAGAACACAGAGAAGCAGTTTCCAGCCATTCGCATGCTGGGTACCATCGGTTTCATTGTAGTGGGTTGGATCGTGGGATTCATGAAAATAGAAGCCACTGCGCTTCCTCAACAAATCGCGGCGGGCATGGCGCTCGTGCTAGGCGTGTATAGTTTCACCCTGCCTCATACACCTCCTAAGGCCAAGGGCCAAAAGACTTCGGTCCGCGAAATTTTGGGCCTCGACGCGCTAAGCCTGATGAAAGATCGGCGATTCAGCACGGTCATCATCGCTTCCATCCTGATTTGCATTCCGCTGGCCTTCTATTATTCCTTTGCCAATCCCTTCCTGAATGAATTGGGCATGGAAAATACCGCCGCCAAGATGACCATGGGCCAAATGTCCGAGGTTCTGTTTCTGCTGGTGATGCCGTTCTTCTTTGCTCGGTTGGGCGTGAGATGGATGCTTACCATCGGTATGGCTGCTTGGGCCTTGCGCTACTTATTGTTCGCTTATGGTGACCTGGGAGGCTCGATTTGGATGCTCTACGGAGGCATCATTCTCCACGGAATCTGTTACGATTTCTTCTTTGTTACGGGTCAAATCTTCGTGGACAAAGAAGCGCCTGCGCATCTGAGAAGTTCGGCTCAGGGCTTGATTACCCTGGCTACCTATGGCCTGGGTATGTTCATCGGCTCTTACGCCTCCGGTTTTGTGGTAGATACTTATGCGATTTCTGGCACGGAGCACAACTGGACCAACATTTGGATGATCCCGGCAGTATTTGCGGTGGTGGTGTTGGTTGGATTCATGGCTGCCTTCCGAAATCGAGGGAATGCCGCAGCGCCTGCCTGATACAGGCTTGCTTCTCTCCTTTCGCTTGTCTCTTATTTTTTGCTGATATGAACAAAGCTCTTCACGGAGCTTTGTTTTTGGTTGTCCTTGTTGCCTCAGGCAAGCGAGAGGTGTCTAGAGGGTCGAGCGAAGCGAAGAGTCCGTAGCGGAGCGGAGGACGGAACGCTAGTGAACCCCGGCAGGGACCGACCCCAGATGGACCTGCTGGTGCAAATGGGGACTCGCCCACTTACTGATCCATTTTTTGCTGACCAGGAAAAAGGAGATTCTTTGTAAGTTGTGGTGGATTCGCAAATCCATTCAGGGGATTTGACCTTTCAAGCCAATTTCTTCTTTTTGCTGTTCCATGCTTATCAGCTTGCGAAATACAATTTCGCGCTACTTTGAACCCTAAACCCTGTCCCATGTCCACTCGTCGTACCTTCCTTCGTCAAACTGCTGCCATCAGCGCCGGATTGGGCTTCCTGCCCCTTTCTCAAGCCTGCCAATCAGCCATGAAAGATTCCCGTTTTGTCTCCAACATTGGCCTCCAACTCTACACAGTACGGGAGGCATTGGCTGAAGCCCCTGCCGATACCCTGCAAAAAATTGCCCAAATGGGATATCATCAGGTCGAGACGATGACCGTTCAGTCTTTGGGAGAAATGGTGCCCATGATTCAGGATGCAGGGCTGAAAGTGAACAGTAGTTTCATGCAGTGGTCGGTTCTGACGGGTCGCTGGGACTTACTGGGCATGAGTAGCCCAGGATATGCCATGGAAGAACTGATCGACTCAGCGGCTCGGTATGAGTTGGAATACGTGGTATTTGGCTACTTGATGCCGGAGGAGCGGGGCACCCTTGATGACTACAAAGCCATCATTGACCAACTGAATGAAGCCGGAGAACAATTCGCAGAGCTAGGCGTGCAACTCTGCTATCATAACCACAATTTTGAGTTCATGGAAATGGAGGGCACTACCCCATTTGATGTGATGATCGAGCGCTTTGATCCAGAGATGGTGAAGTTTGAGTTTGACGTCTTTTGGGCGAGTCTCGCTGGCTGGGATCCCCTCGCTACCATGGAACGTCTCGGGGGACGCATGGCCCAAGTCCATTTGAAAGACAAAAGAAAAGGCGAGCCCGTGGTCTTTGCCAATGAAGAGGCCAAGCCCGAAGCTTTCAAAGAATTGGGGCAAGGCGAAGTGGACATCCGCAAGGTGATCCAACTCGCCGAATCTTATAACGTGGCTCACTGCCATGTGGAGCAGGATCATTCGCCCAATCCCCTCAACAGCATCGAAACCAGTCTTTCTTACCTCCGCAGCTAACTTTTGCCAGCTTGAACACCTCAGGCGCCTCTGCTTCCTCCTCGTATTTTGTACAACTGGACAGTTTTCGATGTCTGGCGGTGGTGCTGGTGCTGCTGGCGCATTGGACCCAGGCGCAGTGGTTGTTGGATCTGCGCCTCGCCAATTTTGGGATCGACCTCTTCTTCGTCCTCAGCAGTTTCCTGATCACCCGCATTCTGCTACAGAACAAGGAAAGCATCGCCTCGGGCAAGAGCAGCCTCGGTCAGCAACTGAAGACTTTTTACCTCCGGCGGACCCTGCGGATTTTCCCCTTGTACTATGCGGTGCTCCTGATCACCTACGCCTTCAACGATGGGGTGGTGCGGGAATCCTTCCCCTGGAATGCGGCCTATCTCTCCAATTTCTACATCATGCAGCGGGGCGAATGGCCAGGGATCGTGTCCCATTTTTGGTCTTTGGCAGTAGAAGAGCAATTCTACCTGATTTGGCCCCTCGCGATCTTGCTGACTCCACGCACTTGGCTCAAGCGAATGATGATCGGGGTGATTCTCTTGTCGGTTGGGTTGCGAATCGGTCTCTATTTCAGTGGAGCTTCCCTCATCACCCTCAAGGTGTTTACCCCCATTTGCTTCGATGCTTTTGGGATCGGGGCGCTGTTGGCGTTTGCTGCCAAGTACGATACTTCCCGACTGAATGCCTGGCTCCACCCAAGGGTTGGTTGGGGGAGTTGTGCAGCTTTTGTGGCCTTGAGTGCCAGCACCTACGTCTGGGGATGGGCGAATCCGGCAGCGGTGATTGGTTTGAGATTGGTAGGTAGTTTGTTCTCCGCTTGGTTATTGGGCAAGGCGTATGAAGGCATCGATGGTTTTTGGCAGCCGGTGGTAGAATGGCGACCTTTCCTCTTCATCGGGCAAATCAGCTACGCCATCTACCTCTTTCACAACTTTGTGCCGGGCTTCTTTTTGGGCGTTTCATGGCCCGAAAACGAATGGGCGCGAGTCCCCATGTACCTCTTTGGGGTGATCGTGGTGAGCTATGCGGCCCGTTTGCTGATCGAGCAGCCCTTCAACCGCTTGAAGCGGCATGTGCCGTATGGGTGAGTGGAAGTCCTGTCTTATCAAGCTTTTCTATCAAGACGGAAGAGATCTTTTTGGGAGTAACTCTCAATGAGGGCAACCGAACTGCATTAGTAGTTTAAAAACGTCTTTAATAGTTTGATAACTACTAATGCAGTTGTAAAACTCCTTTTGTAGTTGTACCTTGTATTCAAACAGATTCCTCATGCGAAAAAGATTGACCGCAAAAGAAGAAGAGATCATGCAGATCCTATGGGAGCTAAAGCGTGCTTTTGTCAAAGAGATCATCGAGCAACTTCCTGATCCCAAGCCCCATTACAACACCATTTCTACCTTGATCCGTCGGCTAGAAGGACTCGGATTTGTGGATCACGAGCGCTTTGGCAATACCCATCGCTATTTCCCGCTTGTTGAAAAAGAAGCGTACAAAGAGCGATCTATCAGGCACTTGCTCAATCACTACTTCGATAATTCCTACCAGGATATGGTGACGTTTTTTGCCCGTGAAAAGAAAATCTCTCCAGAAGAGCTGAAACGAATTTTGAAAGACATAGAAGATTCTCAACCCTAAGACCATGGCCGAATCACTTTTTCTATATCTGTTGAAGGTCAACTTCGTGCTCGTAGTTGGGTATCTGTTCTATCGCTGGGCATTGAGGCGAAATACGCATTTCCAGCTCAACCGATGGGTATTGATGCTCCAGATTGGGCTGATGTTTCTGTTACCCTTGGTCCAACTTCCCGCCCAATGGCATCCTTTCTGGGAAGAAAGAGCAGAAGTCGTGGCTGCGATGTTGCCCTCGACCCCTAGCGAAAGCATGGAGTCTTCGGTGAGGCAGAACCAGGCGCTTGCTTCATCAGAGTTGCCTGACACCTGGGATTTCTATCGGGTTGGACGCTTGATGTATGGGATGGGCGGGCTGTTCTTTTTTATAAAACTCTGCTTCCAATTTCTCTCCTTGGCCAATTTATATCGCAAGGCGCTCTGTGTGGAATCCTTCCCTGGCGAACAATTGGTCTGGTGTCAGCAAGCTATCGCTCCTTTTTCGTTTTTCCGATGGATTTTTTTGCCCAATAGCCTGCAAGAGAAAGCTGTTCTGACCCAAATCCTCCAACACGAGAGGATTCACGTCCACCAAAAGCATAGCTGGGATGTGATGGCAACAGAATTGCTGCTGATCCTGTGTTGGTTCAACCCTTCCGCATGGCTGTACAAACGGACCGTCCTCGCCAATCTGGAGTTTCTCACAGATCAGAAAATGTTGGCCTCTCAAACCCCCAAGAAACCATACATGCACAGTTTGCTTTCGGTGTCTTTCCCCAATTGGAAAGGGCCAAGCAGCATCCATTACAGTCAATCATTTCTTCAACAACGAATTCACATGATGAACACAAAAGCCTCCTCTCCCCGATCCCTTTGGATCTACGCAGCCTGGGTAGCCATGATGCCCTTACTCGTATGTTGTAATCGCCCCGCCGTAACCACGGTTTCAGAACCGAAACCCCAAATAGGGGAAGTGAATTGGGCGATCCTCATTAGCGAAGATGCCACTTCCGAGGAACTGGAACAACTGAAACAAGCCGTCGAAGCTCAGGTAACCGGTAGCAAGCTGACCATTTCTGAGGTAGCCCATGATTCAGAAGGGAACATCTCCAAGATGCAGGTACAACTAGAACGAAAAGGTTCTAGTGTCACCTCTTATGTGGATGCCAATTCGTCTGGGATTATGACCTTTGCCCCTATTTATTTTCAAATAGGTCTTGAAAGCCTATCGGTTGGGCATCTTGATGTGCCCGATTTGAATCAATTGATTGAGCAACTAGATCAACTCACTCTATTCAGCGCCGGGCTAGAATGCGATCAAGCGGCATTGAGTAGTTTCCATTCTGAGTTGGTGGAATTGTATGGTCGGGCTCAGCAGGCTCGGCTAGAGGTATTGGAGCAGAAGGGCTGGAGAGCAGAAAGCACAAACTCGATGACCTTCCGCCTTCCCATGGATGGAAGCAGAGCTGATATCCAACAGCACATTGCGGAATCACAAGCAGCTCAGGTATGGTACATCGTGGGGAATGAGGAATGGCAGGCTGAATTCCCAGATCTCGACTGGGACCAAATTCAAGCGGTAAAAATCCAGGAAATTGACCTACTGAATTATATCCCTCATACGCTCTCCGTAAAAGACCGATCCACCCAAGAAGTACAGGTTCGATTTCTTCTGAAATGACTCAGACCATGAAAACTCCAAGCGGGGGCGACCTTCAGTTGGTTCGCCCCCTGCTTGCTTTCAAGAGGTAATCGTAGCGAAAACCAATGACTCCCTGAACGGATCAAGAGGATCTGTCAGTTGGAAGACGATCAGTCAAGTATTGGGAAAATGTATGGGAAGCGGTTCATCCGTACTGGAGCGGGATCAGAAGCGTAGATATAAGAATCTGAAAAATTTAATATATTGATTTTCAGCTATTTGTCAAACGCGCAGAAATATTTTGGAATTCAAAGGTTTCGATTCGCTGATTAAATGGGAAATGGAATCAAAACCTTTCAACTGCTCTGATAAATCGCTTGGTAAAACATGCAGGAATTATGTAATTCTCGATCTGATTACTATCTTAGAAGGTAGTAAAACAATATGTTGGCCTCTTTTTCTGCTTCTCTTCGTTTCCTTGTTCTCCTGATTCTGGGAGGGGCGCTCTTGTGCCCCCATCTATTTGCGCAAGATCGACTAGAAGTAACTGAAAAATCCCTCGTTCTGGGAGAACTGGAAGGAGACACCAGCCGAGTCCATGAGCTGTTGGCTCAGGCTGATGCAGCCCTCAGAGAACAACACAACAACCACTTGGCGGATAGCTTGGCAGAGATTGCCGTAGGGCTCTCTCAACAACTCGAATACTTTCGGGGAGAAGCCAAGGCGATCATGCTCCGGGGTAAAGTATGGCAGGCCCAACGGAAGTATCACTCGGGTTTTCAGGCTGGGCAGGCGGCGATGGACATTTTTGCCTCCCTGCAAGATTCCTTGGGATACTATCAGGCCCAGGTGCTGGAAGGTACGTGTCTGTATGGCAAAGGAGAGGTGGAAGCCGGTCGCTTGTCTTTGATAGAAGCGGTGGATGGCCTACGCAAGGTAGATGCGAGCTTTCATTTGGGGGTTGCGCTGAACAACTTGGGAGCCTTGTATAAAAATCGCGGCGAATATACCCAAGCCATCGAGATGTTGCGGGAAGCTGCGGCCTTGATGGAAGAAGTGGGGGAAGTCCAATCGCAAGGAAGTATTTACAACAACATTGGTTCCTGCTACGGAATTACGGGGGCGAAGGAAGCTTCCCGGCAATATTATTTCAAAGCCCTCACCATTTTCAGGGATCACGATTACGACGCCAAAGCAGGGGGCGCCTTGATCAACTTGGGGAATTGGTACCGAACCGAAGGGCGATATGATTCTGCCTTGTTGGTGCTGGAGGAAGCCGAAGCCATTTTCATGGACCAGCAAATGGAGATGGACTTGGCAATTGCTTGGTTCAATCAAGCCCTGGTATTTGACTGGCAGGAACAAAGGGAATTGGCGCTGATGTATTTGGGGAAAAGTTTTCCGATTTTTCAAAGCTATAATTCCGTCGCCTTTTTGATTCGGAGCAATTTACTCCAGGCGCAGATTCAGCTTCAGGAAAATAACCCTCAGAAAGCTCTCCTCTCTGCTCAAACGGCTAAAAACCTGGCGGAAAAGCAGGGCATGCTCGCTTATCAACCCCTCTGCTGGGAGTTGATCGGCGATAGTCATCGTGCGCTCAAGCATTTTGAGAAAAGCCTGAATGCCTACCTGATGCAGGCAGATTTATCAGATTCGATTGATGCCCGCAGGCAACAAGAAACCCTCTTGCGAATCAAGGCAGAAGACGAACGATTGGCCCAAGAGCGAGAAATTCAGGAACTCCAAGAAGTGGTAAATCTGCGAGAGAAACTTGTTACCCAACAGAATCGAGTGATCCAGTTTCAATTGGTGGGGCTGGGCTTGTTCCTGGCTTTGTGCTTGCTGTTATTCATCTACTACCGCCAAAAAAATCAGGTCAACCAACAACTGGAATCTCTGGTCAAGAAGCGTACCGGGGAGTTGGAGACCAGCAATGGGAAATTGCAGGATACCATCATGGAGTTGCAGCAATTTAATCGAATTGTGTCCCATGATCTGAAAGAACCGCTGCG
>JBCCCJ010000066.1:0-10475 GCA_039033615.1 Bacteroidota bacterium | reverse complement strand
CGATGAATTCCTTTTTTAGAATAAAACCCATGTACCCAAACTAGGAATTGTCAAGATATATGTTCTGGAAAGTGGGGCCAAGGAGGTTTTGAACTCCATATTTCAAAAATTTGATAATCAGTAATTTGCACTGAGTTTTAGTTTAATTTAGCTGGATATAAAAGACCTCAAAGCCCTGAAATACCCAGCGAATGGTCGGCTTCTAGTAGAGTTTCCCTTTCTGGTTGGAGATGGTTTGATTGTTTTTTCTGGAGTGCGAGGCGACATCCAATCCAGCGCCCATACCTGTATTTCAGGGGCGGTAGGTTGGCAACTCAACCATCCGAAGGATGAGGCTAATAACAGCAACCAGATCGGTTTCATATTTCGACCATATCGACTCCCCAATTTGCGAAAATGCTGCTCTCACATTGGGGATGAGTAGAGCCGGGTGTACGTCAGATTTCACCAGAAAAAGCATATCCCAGTAGATGGCAGTCGCGATGCGCCTGCTTTTTTCTGTAAGGCATTTGTTTCTACCGAACTGCGAATCGCGATGCGCTTCGTTTTTTTGAGAGTTGGTTCGGCATACTTCGACTGTCGCTCAGTACAGGCTCTCACCACAAGTCCTTGTCAATAGACAACCGCAGCCCGGAGGGATGCCCATTTCGGTAGCAAATCAAAGAGAGAAGAGTTGGGAGCAGGTACGGAGCTAGACTAACCCAAGCTTGTCAATGCGACCTCGAAGGCCAAGCGACTGCCACATAAACCAACATCACCAGTGAATTTGTGACATGTGGCGTACACCCGTAAAGCCGAATTGCATTCGGCCCAAGTGAAAAATCCTGGCTGCTTCCCCTCCGCAATGGTTTCCAGAACACTCCGGCATGGCATCTACGCCAGAAGATGCGTATCTTCCTTTTTTGACTACTCCTTGCGAATGATGAAGTGGCGATTCTGGATATTTCTGAGCCTACTCAGCCTGACAATGCTGGGGGGCTGCCTGTTGCTCCGGGTGGGGCAAGACAAACTGAGCTACAACCGCGACATCCGTCCCATTCTCAACCGCAACTGCCTCAGTTGCCACGGCGGGGTCAAGCAATCAGGAGGTTTCAGCCTCTTATTTCCCGAAGAAGCCCTGGCCAAAACCGAATCTGGCCAGCCCGCCATCATTCCCGGCGACGCCCGCAACAGTGAACTGGTGCGACGCCTCCATCATCACGATCTGGAACTGCGCATGCCCTATCAGGCAGAGCCACTTCCGCCCGATGAAATTGCGCTGATCGAAACCTGGATTGATCAAGGGGCGCAATTTGAGACCCATTGGGCGTATGTGCCTCCCCGTGCAGATATTCAGCCACCCAAGGCACAATTGGCCGATTGGAATCAGAATGAGGTCGATGCCTTCATCCTGGCGAAACTGCAAGCCCTAGATCTGACGCCCAATCCTGAAGCAGACAAAGCCGCCTTACTGCGTCGTTTGAGCCTAGATTTGATTGGCTTGCCCCCTACCCCAGCAGAGATGGAGGCATTTCTGGCGGATTCGAGCGAAGATGCCTATGAACAACAGGTAGATCGCCTGTTGACTTCGCCTCAATTCGGAGAAAAGTGGGCCAGCCACTGGTTGGATTTGGCGCGCTATGCAGATTCCAAAGGCTATGAAAAGGACCTCTATCGTTCCATCTGGAAGTACCGCGATTGGGTGATCCAGGCCTGGAATGAAGATATGCCTTTCGATCAATTCACCACCGAACAGCTCGCGGGCGACCTACTCCCCCACCCTACCGAGTCCCAATATCTCGCCACGGCCTTTCACCGCAACACCACCGCCAATGACGAAGGGGGCACCAACAACGAGGAGTTTCGTAATGCCGCCATCATTGAACGAGTCGGGACCACCTTCGAAGTCTGGCAAGCGACCACCATGGCCTGCGTGCAGTGTCACAGCCATCCCTACGATCCCATTCGGCACGAAGAGTTTTATGAGGTCATGGCCTTTTTCAACAATACCGAAGACCGCGACCTCTACCGGGAAACGCCCAATCTGTGGACCTACGAGGGAGAAAAGCGGGAGCAAGTAGAGGAATTGTTGGCTTGGTTTGACGAACATTTGCAGCCAGAAGATCACATTCAGCGAGACACCTTTCTGGCCGTGCAAGTGAAAAGCTTGCGAGACCAGTTGGATGATCCCCACATCGAAGCGGAATTTTTCGCCGAATCTAGCCGTTTCATTGAGTTGACCCCTCCTCGTCAAAAATCGCTCTTTCAGATTCAAGACACGTCCTGGGTGCGCTACGAAGAGGTAGATCTGAGCGAAATTGAGGCGGTAACCTATCGCTACAGCAGTCCTTTCAGTGGCTTCATCGAAATGCGGCTGGGTTCGCCTCATGGCCCGCTGGTCAGCCGGGTACAGGTGCCTGCCTCGGCCTCCATCAATGACAAAAAGCGTTGGGAAAGCTGGACGGATTTGCGGGCCGAAGTAAAAACTACCGAAGGCAAGCAGAACCTCTTCTTGGTTTTTCATCAAGACCAGCACCAGGAGCAAGAACTGCTGCGCCTGGATTGGTTTCGTCTCCACAAAAGAGCCCCAAGGGTCGATCAATATGGCCCGGAGATTCAACAACAATTGGATTCTCTCGCCAGGATCGAAGCCGTTCCTACCCCCATCATGCGGGATCTACCGCCTCATAAGCGGCGCAAGAATTATCTCTTTGAGCGGGGCAATTGGCTGGCACATGGGCCAGAAGTCCGGCCCGGCCTACCGGATCATTTGCCCATTGAGCAACCTCAGGATTCCCTCAGTCGGCATGATCTCGCGAATTGGCTGGTTCATCCTGACAACCCGCTCACCGCTCGGGTATTTGTCAACCGCATCTGGGAGCAACTCTTTGGCAACGGCATCATCGAAACGGTAGAAGATTTTGGTACCCAGGCCGCAGAGCCGAGCCATCCAGAACTGCTGGATTGGTTGGCAGTGGAATTTCAAACCACCGATCAATGGCACATCAAAGCCCTGATCAAGCGGCTGGTGATGTCCGCCACTTATCGGCAGGCCAGCACCGTATCAGAAGCTCAATTGGCAGCCGATCCCCGCAATGTATATCTGTCCAGAGCACCCCGATTGCGGCTTTCGGCGGAACAAATTCGTGATCAGATTCTGGCCGTGAGTGAGTTGCTCAATCCCAAGATGCTGGGGCCGAGTGTGAGTCCTCCCTTGCCGGAAGGAGTGGGTCGTTTTGGATTTGGGGACAAATGGTTTTTGAGCGACTCCGCCGATCATTATCGGAGAAGTTTGTACACTTATCTCAAGCGAACCATTCCTTTCCCCAACCAAATCACCTTTGACGGCACCGATCGGACGGTCTGTACCTCGCGCCGCATCCGCACCAATACGCCCCTGCAAGCCTTGGCCCTATTGAATGACGAAGTAGTCAAGGAAGCCTCCATCGCCCTGGCAAAAGGGATGCTGGCCTCCGAAGAACAGTCTGGGATCGCTTTCGGTTACTACCGGGTAATGCTGCGGCCGATCACGGAAGAAAAGCTGCATACTTTTCAGGAGTTCTATCAACGATACCTGCTTTATTTTCAGCAAGAATCTGAAGAATTGACCGCACTTCTCCCCCAAGAAACCGAGCCCAGCCCTGAGTTGGGCGCTCTGACCCTGGTTGCGAACTCTCTGTTGAACCTGGACGAATTTCTCACCAAATGAATCATCACGAAGAAGCCCTCTTTCGCTTGGGCAAATACCAGTCCCGCCGCTATTTTCTCCGTCAGTGCATGGGCGGCCTGGGAGCAGCGGCCCTAGGATCCTTGCTGACCGGAGCGGATTTCGCCAGCCCCAAACAGCCCACAGGTCCGGGTCTGCAACCGCATTTCCCGCCCACCGCCAAAAGTGTCATTTTCCTGCACATGGCGGGGGCTCCTTCTCAGTTGGAGATGTTTGACTACAAACCTGTTCTTCAGCAATACGACAACCAGCCCTGTCCGGAATCGCTGTTGGAAGGCAAGCGTTTTGCTTTTCTGGCCGGAGTCCCAAAGATGATGGGAGCCCAAACGAAATTTGCGCAATACGGGCAATCTGGGGCTTGGGTGTCTGAATACCTCCCGAATTTGGCCCAGCAAGTAGATGACATCTGCTTTCTCAAGGCCATGCACACCGACGAATTCAACCACGCCCCGGCTCAACTCTTCATGCACACGGGCAGCCCCCGTTTGGGACGGCCCAGCGCGGGTTCCTGGATGGTATATGGCTTGGGTTCTGAAAACGACAACCTCCCCGGTTTTGTGGTGCTCACTTCGGGTAACACCCCCAGCGCAGGCAAAAGCGTGTGGGGCAGCGGCTTTTTACCCTCGGTTTATCAGGGGGTACAATGCCGTTCCAGTGGCGATCCAGTGCTGTACCTCAACAATCCAGACGGCATCAGCGCTGACCTTCGCAAGCAGTCCATTGATCTGATCAACCAAATCAACCAGCAAGAATACCAGCAGGTGGGCGATCCAGAAATTCTGTCCCGCATTTCCCAATATGAGCTGGCCTTTCGGATGCAGTCAGAAGTGCCCGAGGTAATGGACATCAGCGAAGAGCCGGAGTGGGTACACGAGATGTATGGTACTCACCCAGGCAAGATTTCCTTCGCCAACAATTGCCTCCTGGCTCGACGATTGGTAGAAAAGGGCGTCCGCTACGTCCAACTCTTTGACAATGCGTGGGACCACCACGGTACCAGTGAAGGCAGCGGCGTCACCAAAGGTTTGGCTCGCGCTTGTGGCAACATCGATCAGCCCATTGCGGCCTTGCTCAAAGACCTGAAAATGCGGGGGCTGTTGGATGAAACGCTGGTGGTCTGGGGAGGCGAATTTGGACGGACGCCGATGAAGGAAACCCGCTCCTCCGGTGCCGATTACAAAGGCCGGGATCACCACAGCGATGCCTTCACCATGTGGATGGCGGGAGGCGGGGTCAAAGCAGGCTATACCCACGGCCAAACCGACGAATTGGGCTATCACGGCATCGAAGGCCGAGTCCACGTTCACGATTTGCACGCGACCATGCTGCACACCATGGGCATGGATCACGAGCGGTTGACCTACGAATTTCAGGGGCGATCTTTCCGACTGACCGATGTGCATGGCAAGGTAGTCAAAGAGATTTTGCGTTAATTGGGCAGGAATCGCAAGCCTTTGATTGGTCTTGACCTTCCTACCGATTTCCCATGCCTAGCAAACTCACCCAGCGATTAGAACACGCTCCCTCATGGGTGTTCACCCTCTTTGTGATAGGGGCAGCTTTCTGTACCTATTCTTGCATGTATGCCTTTCGGAAGCCTTATACCGCAGCACTTTTTGCGGATTCGCCGGACATTTGGGGCATCAGCTACAAATCCGCGCTGGTGATTTCTCAGGTCTTGGGCTATATGATCTCCAAATTCATCGGGATCAAAGTGGTTTCCGAGATGAGCGGCAAAGGACGAGCCGTAGCCATCTTGTCGCTGATCGGGCTGGCAGAACTCGCCTTATTGGGGTTTGCGGTCGTCCCACAGCCGTACAACATCGCCTTTCTCTTTCTCAATGGCTTGCCGCTGGGGATGATTTGGGGCCTGGTCTTCTCCTATGTGGAAGGCCGTACCAAAACGGAAATCATCGGCTTAGGATTATGTGCCAGCTTCATTTTCGCTTCTGGTTTTGTGAAAGACGTAGGCAAATGGCTCATGAGCCTGGGGGTGAGTGAATTCTGGATGCCTTTCACCACGGGCTTGATCTTTGCCTTGCCCTTGGTGATCGTCGTCTCGCTACTGAACCAAACCCCGCCACCGAATGCAGAAGACGAAGCCCAACGTACGCCCCGCGCACCCATGAAAGGTCCAGAGCGGGTAGCTTTCTTCAAACGATTTGCCCCAAGCCTCGTGTTGCTGATCGCGGTGTATTCTGTGTTGACTGCCTATCGCGACTTCAGGGACAATTTCCTGGCGGATATTTGGCAAGACATTCGCCCAGACATTGCCCAACCGAATTTCTCCTCTACCGAAACCCCCGTATCTATCTCCGTGCTCCTGGTATTGATGTTGCTCGTGTTGGTCAAAAACAACAAAAGGGCTCTGATGATCAATCACCTCGCCATCCTGGGCGGCGTCCTCACGACGGGCTTGGCTACTTATGACTTTCACCAAGGTTGGATTGGGGATGTCGCCTGGATCATTTTGACGGGTTTTGGCACCTACATCGCCTACATTCCTTTCAATACCATCCTCTTCGACCGCCTGATCGCGACCTTTCGTTATGTCAGCAACGTTGGTTTCCTGATTTATCTGGCTGATTCCTTTGGCTATTTGGGCTCCGTTTCGGTCTTGCTGTACAAGGATTTTGGGGCCAAAGACCTCAGTTGGGCAGGCTTCTTTACCAACATCAGCTACGCTCTGGCAGCAGTGGGCTTGATCGGGATGATCGTTTCCTGGTTATATCTCAGAAAGCAATCCGCCCGACAAACCTAAGTTGGCTTGCCGGGCGAGGTATAAAGGAATAGATAGATTATCGGACTAAGTAATACTCAAAAAATCATACTACTAGACATCTCAAAAAGGAACCTTATGCTTCTACTGTCCAAGCTTTGTATCGCCTGCCGCGGGCCTGACTTTTTGTACGCACAAAAAGTCAGCAAAAAAGCGCCGAAGTCCCAGCCCAACGCCACTTCCCTCCCCTAAGCTCGGACTTCGTGTCCAACCCGCCTTTGTGGTGAAGACTACGCCAAGAAGAACCTTTTCGGACTTTTGTCCAGTAGTATGTCAAAAAATAACTTGGACCTTTTTACTCGTTCTTTCTTCCCATCTCTTCGTCAAGGCTCAGCTTTGGGTCCCTTTTTCCCAAAGCTTCGCGATTTGGCTCGCCAACCACTCGGTGTTGGTTCCTTGCCCTAGAAAGAAATATCTACGCGAAAAGAGGAAGTTATTTTTCAAGTCTCACTATACGAGTCACAAACTCTTCCTGCGTCATCCTTGGCTTTTTGGGCAATTCGCGTTGGCGAAGGGGCTCTGCCAATTGATCGGCTTCGCCTTTGTACCCAATCGCCATCATCACTACAGGATCCTGATCTGGTCCCAAATCAAAGGTTTCTCGGGCCTTAGCTTTGTCAAAGCCAGCGATCTGATGGACATACAGCCCCATTTCGGTCGCCTGAATGCTCAGGGCCATGTTCGCTGCGCCCAAATCATACCAGGCATAGCTGTTGGGATGGGTATTTCCCTGAACTTCCACCGTCAGTTGCGCGATGGATAGCACCAGCATGCCAGCGTCCTTGGCCCACACTTGATTGCTCGGATAGGTACAATCGAGCAAGCGCTCAAAGGCGTCCGTTTCCCGATTCTTGGCATAGAAAAAGCGCCAGGGTTGAGCATTGTAACTAGAAGGACTCCAACGGGCCGCTTCAAATAGTTGGTGAATTTGCTCATCGGAAAGGATGCGATCCGATTGAAACGCTCTGGGACTCCAACGTTGGTCCAGCAAGGAAGAGATGGGATGTTCTACGACAGAAGTTTGCTGCATGATATTTTCTACTACAGAACTCTTTACACGTTCATTGGTACTTCCATCAACAAAACGCGGGAGGATTTGTTGGCGGTAAAGTCAAAACCTTTCAAGTCCCAAAGGCCATAGCCATCGCGCTTGTCGAGCACTTGTCCATTCACTTCTACTTCTCCTTCCAGCACAAAGACATATACGCCATTGCCCGCTTTTTTCAACTCATAGGCAGCTCCTGTCCCCGCCTCAAACTCTCCTAGGTGAAACCAGGCGTCCTGATGGATCCATACGCCTTCATCATCCGGGTAAGGAGAGAGGATTTGGTTCCACTGGTTGGGCGTCTTTTCTGATTCGATGGAGATTTGGTCATAACGAGGGGTAACTCCTTTTTCCCTTGGGAACAACCAAATCTGCAAGAATCGGACCTCTTGATCCTGGTTTTTGTTGTACTCGCTGTGAGAAATGCCCGTTCCGGCACTCAGCACCTGTACGTCTCCCTGCCGAATGACAGCGGTATTGCCCATGGAATCCTGGTGTTCGAGATCGCCCTCCAACGGAATGGAAATGATCTCCATGTTGTCGTGAGGGTGGGTCCCAAAACCACGTCCGGCAGCTACCCGGTCATCATTGAGCACCCGCAAGGCCCCAAAGTGCATCCGGTCTGGACGGTAGTAATTGGCGAAACTGAAGGAATGGTGGGAATCCAACCAGCCATGATTGGCATGTCCACGGGTGTCAGCTTTGTGTAAAACGGTTTTGGCAGTGTTCATTTCCTGATTGGGTAAATGGTTAAATCCAACTTGCTTCATGAGTTTGTCGTAGGTGGAAGGCTTCGACTCCGCCGCAGACAGAGCCTGGGTAGAGGCGGCTGCGGCAGTACCCAGAATGGCTTTTTTGAGGAAGTTTTTTCGATCCATGGGAATTAGGTTTTGAATACGGAGTGAAATGGTCCTCCACACCTCTATGTTCAAACATCAATTATCTTACCATTAAGTAAACGAAGCCTACGGATAGGAGTTGTGGTACTTTTTAGGGATAAACAAGTAAAAATCGTGGCTTTTGTTTTTCTTTACCTCATACGAGTCTTTTTATTATTGAATCCCCCTAGATCATGGACAACTCATCTGCTCGCCCCTGGCACAAATCATATCCTACAGGCGTACCTCATGAAGTAGATACCACCCCATATGCCTCGGTGGTGGATTTCGTCAATCAAAATCTGAAGAAGTACGGCAACGCTCCCGCTTATGTCAACATGGGCAAGGAACTTAGTTTTGCGGAAGTGGATCGTCTTTCTCAGGATTTTGCAGCCTATCTTCAACGCCTGGGTCTGAAAAAAGGAGATCGCATCGCTTTGCAGATGCCGAATTTGTTGCAGTATCCGGTGATCCTCTTTGGGGCGATTCGGGCGGGTCTGATCATTGTGAATACCAATCCGCTCTACACGGAGCGGGAAATGGCCCATCAATTCAAAGACTCCGGGGCCAAGGCCATCGTCATCCTGGCCAACTTTGCGGATAAACTGGAAAAGGTGCTTCCCAAGACGGATATCGAGCATGTGATCATCACCAAGATCGGGGACATGATTGGCGGATTGAAGGGAGCGATTGTGAATTTCGTGGTGAAATACGTCAAGAAAATGGTCCCGGCCTATTCCTTGCCACAGGCCATTCCGTTCAAAAAAGCCCTGAATGCTGGTGCTGGTATGACCTTTCGGGAAGTGTCTGTGAATGCCAAGGACGTTGGGTTTCTGCAATATACGGGGGGAACGACCGGGTTGTCAAAAGGAGCGACACTCACTCACGGAAATGTGGTAGCCAATATGCTGCAAATCGCGGCCTATCTGGGCAACAAACTAGAAGAGCGGAAAGAGATTGTCATCACAGCCCTGCCGCTGTATCACATTTTCGCCTTCACGGTCAACTGCCTGACCATGCTGCAATACGGAGCCAAAAACGTACTGATTACCAATCCCCGCGACATGCCTGGTTTCATCAAGGATCTGAAAGCGCATCCATTTACCCTGATCACCGGGGTGAATACTTTGTTCAATGGGCTGCTCAATCAACCCAATATCCAGGAAGTGGACTTCTCAGCGTTGAAACTGGCCGTGGGCGGCGGGATGGCGGTTCAGACAGCGGTGAATGACCACTGGAAGAAAGTTACCGGTACCCCCATCTTGGAGGGCTATGGCATGAGTGAAACCTCTCCAGTGTTGACCACCAATCCAACCGATGGCACCGATCGCATTGGAACCATTGGCCTACCTGTACCAGGAACAGATTTGAAGATCCTGGACGATGATGGAAACGAGGTCGCAGTAGGGGAAAGGGGCGAGATTTGTGCCAAAGGACCTCAGGTGATGAGCGGATATTGGGAAAAGCCCAATGAAACGGCACAGGTCTTCCACAAAGGAGGTTGGTTGCGAACAGGGGATATTGGGGTGATGGATGAAGATGGCTTCTTCAAAATCGTGGACCGAAAGAAAGACATGATTCTGGTTTCTGGCTTTAACGTCTATCCGAATGAAGTGGAAGATGTGGTCGCCATGCATCCGGGTGTGTTGGAGGTTGCGGCCATCGGAGTCCCTGACGATAAATCCACCGAAGCAGTTAAGGTCTTCATTGTGAAGAAAGACCCCAACCTGACGCCAGAGGAAATTCGCGCCTACAGCAAAGAAAACATGGCGGGCTATAAAGTGCCCAAACACGTCGAATTCCGCGACGAACTCCCCAAATCCAACGTTGGGAAAATCATTCGGCGGATGTTGAAGGAGTAATTCTCCCCGTTCATTCACCGTTCCTATCTCAAGGGCTCCATCTGAAGATGGAGCCCTTGATGCTTGATTGGAATGAATAGCAGCCGAATAGCTGTTCAGTACATACTCGAAGGCAGCAAGCTGATATGATGGAGGCCAATGGCCAATAGAAATCCTCCTTTCGTTCCGTTTTTCTCTGTTTTCTGTGGCAACCCTTATCAAAAGG
>JBCCCJ010000065.1:0-10541 GCA_039033615.1 Bacteroidota bacterium | reverse complement strand
TTTCATATCAGAAGGTTCATCAAAGTCAAAACGAGCCTTCTAACTTACCAGTCTTTGGGGGATAATCTAGTGCTTTTTCCCCTTCAATCCCCAAATCAGTACCGAAAGCATCAAGCACATCAGTAGACCAGACTCAATTTTCCAGGGGAAAAAGGTTTCAGAATAGCCTTGGGCAGCCAAACTTTTTGGAGCAGTGTCCGTCTGTGCTTCCGAAACCACTTCCCAGCCGATCCATCCTTGCCTTCGGTCGTCATCTCCCCAAAAAAAATATTCATTGGTCCAATGATTGACCGCCAGGTAATCGACGGTAGCAAAGCCAACAGTGGGGAGGAACACCAAGCCCAGCATTAGCCAAATCCTACCTTCCATTGCCTTTGGCTTTTCCCAACGCAAAGGTGCCTCCCAACCATCCCATCGGGAGATAGGCGACAACGACATCCAGAACCGCAAACCAGGCGGGGCCAGGAATCAAGAACAAATTGGCGATGCCACCGGCCAGAAAAAATACGCCGATGGAGAGGCCAATCTGTAGCTTGCGACTCACCGCAAGAGAGGCCGCTACCCAGGCTCCAGCGAGGGTCCCAAGGGCGTGGGCCAGGAAAGGGAATACGAAATGTTTGAACTCAAACTGCTCCATAGCTGCCACAATGCTCTCGGCATCGGTGGGGTCCACGCCTGCCGGAGGCGGAATCAGGCTGCTGCCCAACAGGAGCAGTCCCATGTTGACCAAACTGCCCAGGACGATACCGGCAAGTACGCCGAGCACGTTGCGAAGAAGGGGATTCATGAGGATTGAGCTTGGTGTTCCTTTAAGGTCTGGATCAATTCTTCTACGGTTTCTACCTGATCAGCTTCCTGAATGCGCTGCGACATCAGGTTGACCGCTTGATACTGACCCTGGGGAAAGTCGCTGACCGTTTGCTCGGCCATGACCACTTCCAGCATTTGGTTGTTGTGAGATTCCAGCCGATTCAGTTGTTCTTCTGTAGCAAAGTAGGTCTTTGCGAGGCGTAAAGCACTAAGATACTGGTCACAAAAGCTGCGTTTCTTACGAACCAGCTGCAATTTTTTCTCTACCGCAGCTTGCTGATCTTGAATGACTTTTGGCAAAGGACTATCCGGGCTTTCGTTTGTGTGCTTGGCGACGGTGGTACGTAGCTTTTGCTCGATCTTGGTGGTGTCCACCAATTCGTCGATGATCTCCCGGCGGATGTCTTCGATCTGATCCAATTCCCATTTGATCAAATAGCTGGGGTTGGAGAGCTGCTGCTTGATCTGTTTGCGACCAGCCAGCAATTCTTCTTTCAACTTTCCGCGATCCAACAACCAGGCGATGGGGCGGAAGGGGTAGAAGATACCGATGAAAATTTTGTGGAAAGGACGGTTGTTCCTGACCCGTTTTTCAAAGGCCGATACATTGACTTTGGTGGAAAGAGCAGGATCAGGAGAAAATGCCATAAGAAGAATGCTAGGATCATTTGCCCCGCAAATATCTGCACTTTCCCTGCTGAAAACAACTCAGCGCTTGCTCCTGCTGTCGTTTCCGGTAGATCGAACTTCCGTGGGACGCATCCCAAACTCTTTGACGAAGGCCCGAGAGAAATAATTGGGGTCGTTGAAACCTACGTCATAAGCAATTTCGGAGATGCTGAGATCTGTCGTTTGTAGCAGAGTTTTCCCTTTTTTCAGGCGAAATGCCCGAATGTAATGATTCGGGCTCTGACCAGTGAGCGCCTTGAGCTTGCGGTACATTTGGGTATGACTCAGATGCACCACCTCGCTCAGTTCATGGACCGTTAATTCTGGATCTGTAAAACGGTTTTCCACCAATTCCTGAATGCTGCCCATAAATTGTTCTTCGAGAGTAGGGCGACGAATTGCGGCAGAAGTGGGTTCCGCTTCCGGAAAAGGAAGAGAACGATAATAGGCTTGTAGTTTGGTGCGGAGTTCCAGTAGCTTATGAATCCGCACCATCAATTCCGTGCGGTCAAATGGCTTGGTCAAAAACGCGTCTGCGCCTTCTTGAAGGCCTGTAATCCGATCCTTTTGGGTGGCTTTGGCCGTGAGGAGAATGACCGGAATATGACTGGTCCTGGCATCAGCCTTGAGGAGTTGGGTTACTTCGTAGCCGTCCTTTCGAGGCATCATGACATCCGAAATGATGAGATCGGGAATGTGCGCTTGAGCCAATTGAATGCCCGCTTCTCCGTCTTTTGCGGTCAACAATTGATAATCTGCCCCGAGAATCGATCCTAGATATGCCACCACATCTGGATTGTCTTCGATGATCAGAATTTGGGCTGCTTCTGGATCCTGGATGAGCACTGGTTCTGGCGGGGAAGCGAAGTGAGCATGATCCCTGGGAATAGCAGAAGTCAGCTGATCAAAAGCGCTAGGAGTGGCAGCCCCAAGCTCTACAGGCAGATGGAAAAAGAAGGTAGAACCTTTACCCGGATGACTTTCCAAGTGGATTTTCCCTCCCATACGCTCCACCAGTCCTTTCGCCAAAGCTAATCCCACCCCGCTGCTATTGATCGTCTGGGTGGTCGAAACTTGAAAAAAACGATCGAATACCTGGGCTTGTTCGGTTGCTGGAATGCCTGGTCCATCATCCCGGACAGAAATCTGTATCTGTTTTTCCTGTTGCTCCACTTGCAACTGAACCTTGCCGCCAGCCGGAGTGAACTTCAAGGCATTGGACAGCAGATTGTAAACCACATCCTGCAGCTTTTCGCTGTCGTAATCCATGATCAATTCCGTTGGATCAGCTTCAAATGCTAGCTGAATCTCTCTTTCTACCGCCAAAGAGTGAAAAGACTCCAATAGATACCGGAGGTAGGCAATGACGTTGTCCTGAACCAGATGTAACGGAAGTTCGTGGGACTCCAGTCGTGCCAAATCCAAGACTTGATTGATGAGGCGAAGCAGGTGTTGACCGTTTCTTCGAATCAGGGAGCGGGCTTGTTGATCCTGGTCAGACAATTGCCCCGCCATCCCTAGAATGACCGTCAATGGCGTGCGGAACTCATGGGAGATATTGGTGAAGAACCGGGATTTCATGGCGTCCAACTCCAGCAGTTGGGCTTGTTTGGCTTGTTCTTGTTCCAAGGCTAGGGCTTGCTCTTTCAGTCGGAGACGCTGGCGATAGCGAAACAACAGAAAGCCCAACAGGCCCAGAATCAAGCCGCCGACCAGCAAGTAGGTTCTGCGGTCCAGCGTGGCCTGATATTCGGCTTTGGCAGTGGCTTGTTGTCGGACAAAAGTGATGCTGTCGGCGTACTGTTCCCGCTGAAAGGTATATCGCATCTCTGTTTGGGTGAGGCTACGAATTTGTTCTTCGGATTGAATCGAATCCTGAATCTCGGTGTAAGCCCGATACGCCCGAAAAGCCTGGGCTGGTCGGTTTTGGGCCTCATACAATTCTGACAGGACCCTTTGGGCTTCTCCTTCCTGATCCAAGCTCCCAATTTGCTGGGAGATGTCAAGCGAACGCTGGGCGGCTGCTAGGCCTTCGCTGAATTGTTGTTCCTGGAGGGCTACTTCGGCCAGTTGCCGCAACGCCGAGGCCATCAGGGAGGGATTTCCGATTGTTTCACTGATTTCCAAGCCGCGTTGATATTGGGAACGAGCGGTTGATAATTCGCCTGCTTTTCGGGAAAAGGCCCCCAGACTGATTAAACTGGAAGCAATTCCGGGCAGTTGGTTCTGACTTTCATACAATGCCAGCCCTGTCTCATATGCCTCAATGGCTGCTTCTGTCCGCCCCAACTCCGCCAAAGAGGCTCCCATGCTGTTTCTGGTATTTGCCTCGCCAATCACACTTCCCAGGCTTATATGGGTTGCAAGTGCCAATTCGTAGGTTTCCAGAGCGGTTTCATACTCTGCCAATTCATGGTAAATGGTTCCCAGATTGACCCAATCACTGGCCATTCCAGCGCTGTCCCCCCTTTGCTCATTGATGGTCAGGCTGCGCTCATAGCATTCCATCGCTTTGGAAAGATTCGAACCCGCCTGATAGATGACCCCCAGATTGCTCAGGCTACCGGTGGCCTGAGTGGTATCTTTCAATGCTTGGTATTGAGAGATGGCCAACTCCAGGTGTTCGGCAGCAAGGTCAAATTGACTTTGCCGAAAGTAGGTCAAGCCCAAAGAATTGTTGGTTTGTGCCTGTCCCCTCAAGTGATCGAGCGATTGGTACAGTTCCAAGGCTTTTCCATACCAATGAAAAGCGGCTTCATAATCCCCTTTGGCAGAGCTGATCCACCCCATATTGCCGTATCTACTGGCAACCCTTGGCTCGTTTCCCATTTCTTGGTACACCTCCGCAGATTGTTCCAGCAAGTCCAGAGCAGTGTCAAAATCGGCTTTTCTTCGAGCCACATTGGCGAGGTGCCCCAAAGCCAGCGCCTTACCCGGAGCCCAATTCAGGCTATCTGAGAGCAAAAGGGCTTGCTCGGCAAATGCATTGGCTTGGGGAAGATCCTGTCGCTGGAGAAGCCTCCCCAACTCATTCAAGGCGTTGATTTGGTGGGTATCTCGGCTCGCGGTTTGGGCCACTTCCAGGAGAGAATCCACCGGGGGAGGTACAGGAGTCTGGGAAAAAAGCCTAGGGCTATTCAAAAACCCTATGGTAAAAAGGATCGCTAGGTATCTCATGAGGGAAATAGTTCAGTCGGCAAAAGGTACGGATTTTCGGGGAATCACTTGGTTTCCTTTCCAGCGCCCCTAAAAAAAGGAGAGAGTTTCTTCCGACTGAGATAGATCTGCTGGTGTACCTTTTTGGGAGAAATCCCCAACTGTTGGGCGATGTCCCTGGGAGGAAATCCCTCCAACATCAGGTGCATGATTTGCTCCTGGATCGGGGAAAGTACCCGGCGAAATAGTCGTGCCAGGTGTTCTTCCCACTGCTGGGATACAAAGGGAACTTCTGCTGCGTACTCCCTGGTGTCTGCCCAATCGGCCCGAAGTGCTTGTCTGCGTTGCTCTCTGGCCCGGTAGGCTCGCCAGCGGTTGTGCACACAAGCCCACAACCAGGCCTTGGGTTGTTGAATATTCAGGCTAGCCAATTCCCTCCGTTTCTCCCACAAATGGAGCACGGTATCCTGATACAGGTCTTCGGCCAACTGAGCATCCCTGGTGAGGCCTTTCAGTTGAGCGGTCATGGAAGAGCGATTATCTTCCAAAAATTGCGCAAATGCTGTCTCCTGACCAACAATTGCTGCCCCCAAAAACGAGGGATGGTTCGAATGGGTTCCCATGTGCTTGTCGCTTACTCACCCAATAGGGAGCACAGCCGAACAAGCGAAGATCAGTGTCTTTCATTGTCGAATGCGTAGCCCGAAAACGGGTGAAGGATAAGCTGGGATAAGTCTGGTGGACTTCCCCGGCTCACCTTTGACCAAGCATTCACCTGGGAGATGGCGAGTCGAATGTTCATGAGATACCATACGGGAAGCGTGGGGAGAAGGATACCCCAGAGACTGGCCCGCAAACACTTGTGCGGAATCTCGTGATAGTCAGGTTTTATTTTTTTTGATAAATAATTGACTCATAGGGTTTTGTATAATTTGGCCTTCCTTTTTGTGAAAAAAGAAAGGTTCTCAGGAGAGATTTTCGCTTTTCACCCATCTATTTGTTGAAAGGCTCGAAATTTCCTCTTTACGCTTCCTTTTGACTTGCCCGATTTCCGACTTGGTTCGGCCCTTTTCCTTTTTGAGGAGGAGAAAAGGAAGTTCGGAGAAAAAGCAGTGCCTTCATCTAACTAAGTAATCTCTGATACGATGTTGTATCCCCGAATCCCCGGTCGCGCTCCGCCTTGAACCCAACCTCTAGACGGTTCAAAAACAATGGATATGTATCCCACGATTCTGCCTTCCGATCAGGAAGAAATGATTCGATTTCAACATCGAGTCACCGCGAGCATTGCTCCAGAACATTGGTCCCAGGCCGATAACTGGCAAAAAGTATTGGCAGCCTATTGGCTAACAAAGGTCGCTCCCATCTGGGATCGGTTTTCGTTCCACTCCGCCCAAGAAGCTGATCGGGTACGATCTCAGTTGGTCGGGGAACTGCTGGCTTTCCTGCCTGAGGTCTCCTGGGACGATTCGCTGGGGCGGTATTTGGATCAACTCATCGGATGGGGGGAAAAGGTTCAGACTTGCTGGCTGCAAGTGATAGAGCAGGAGATGCCCAAGGCGGGATATCTCCCCCCAAATACCACTGAGCTCAGTGGGTTGGCGGAATTGTGGTACGAGCATTTGTATCCTTCCCTCCGGCACAAGGGCTCCAAACCCAGTTCGGTGCGGGGAAAACGGCGGCACCGGGCCCAGAGACAGATGCGTCGCCTCTTGCGGGAACTGTCCACCCTGCCTGAATCTGCTGCCCGAACTCAGGTACTCAGTTTTTTGAAGGGGGCGTGTGCTGGATATGGTTCAGCTTTCTCCTGGCGATCATTGAGCCCGGCTCGGATTGCCAACTACCTGCGCATATATCTGAACTCCTACCGCTTGGACGCTTTTGCAAAAGAGAAGAAGAGGTATCGGCCAGATCAATGGGTGAAATTGTTTACCATTCATGATTTTCAATTGCTCAGGGCAGATCTCCCGGAGCAGGAACAACCAAGCAGCTTGATCGAATGGGTGTGGCGGCATTTCTGTTGGTATCGCACCCCCGTATGGTTGTTTCAACGCTTCATGGAGGGGCATCGCGAATTCGGAGCCTGGTTTGTGTGGTTGGCAAAGGGACATGATTTTCGCTCTGCACCGGGTACAGAGCAGTATCCGTTGACCAAACGCATGCTCTCTTTTTTGTGGGAATTGGAGGAAGCCTATCTGACTGCTAGCCAAACGCTATGGTATCTGTTGGTGCGAGGATGGGGAGGAAGCCCAGACTTTGCGCTGGATGTTGTCAGGGGGAACAGACTCCGAAGCTGCCAACCAGATTTGCTCAAATGGCTGATTCGGTATGAGCAGGCGTGGCTCCCTAGAGAAGCGGCCATGGTATATACCTACCTCGAATATCAACGGAGAGAAGCAGAAGAAGAAGGTCATAGTTTTTCGATCAAAGGGCGAACCCCAGCCAGTGTGCGGCGGCAGATGGATGCCCTTTTTCAAGATCGGGAAGCCTATTACCGGGCCAGAGCCAAAGGGATTGCTTTTCCCCTCCGGTGGCCAGCATCTCAATGGAAAGGGGGGACGTGGGAACAGGTTGAAATTGTCGAATTGACCTCTCAGAGGGAGTTGGAAGCAGAAGGGATTGCGTTGAATCATTGTGTCGGAAGCTATGCGCCCCTATGTGCCTCTGGACATAGTCAAATTTGGTCATTGAGAAAGCGGCCCCATCATGGAGGAATGCCCTTGATTACCATCCAAGTGGACCCGGCGGGCACCATCGTTCAGGCCAGAGGAAAGCGCAATCGCCGTCCCACAGCGGAAGAGGGAAGTTTCATTCAGGCATGGGCAAAGAGCAACGGATGGAAGATCGGAGATCGAACTTGGTACTAGCCTTCGAAAAGTGTAATTTTGTGGCAGCTATTTCGCCACACGGCACAACTGGTTATCAGACTATCGATCTCTCACCTTTTTCACCTATATCCTTCCGGTTTTATGTCTGGAACCTCTGCAACTTTTGCGCCTGACAACGCGCTCGCACTCAAAACCGCTGACAACCTTCGCATCCTCGCTGCGGCGATGGTGGAGAAAGCCAAATCCGGGCATCCTGGCGGTGCCATGGGGGGAGCGGACTTCATTCAGGTCTTGTTTTCCGAGTTTTTGCGTTTTGATCCGGATGATCCCACCTGGGCCCACCGCGACCGCTTTTTCCTAGATCCCGGGCATATGTCGCCCATGCTGTACTCCACGCTTTCTTTGTTGGGGCATTTTAGCATGGCAGACCTCGCTCAATTCCGTCAATGGGGTTCTCCGACTCCTGGTCACCCGGAATTGGACGTAGCTCGCGGAATCGAAAATACCTCTGGTCCCTTGGGGCAGGGGCATACCTTCGGGATCGGAGCCGCGATCGCTGAGCGCTTCCTCGTAGAACGATTCGGAGACTGGATGGCCCACCGCACCTTCATTTACCTCTCTGATGGGGGAGTGCAAGAAGAAGTATCCCAGGGAGCTGGCCGGATTGCTGGTTTCCTTGGATTGGGGAATGTGGTCATGTTTTACGACTCCAATGACATTCAGCTCTCCTCTACGGTGGACGAAGTCATGGATGAGGATACTGCCAAAAAATATGAAGCCTGGGGCTGGCATGTGATCACCATTGATGGACACGACACGGATGCGATCCGGGCAGCTTTGCAGGAATCCGTGGAGGAAACAGGCCGACCTTCGCTCATCATTGGCAAGACCATCATGGGCAAAGGAGCGGTAACGGCCACAGGAGAAAGCTTCGAAAAAGAAGTAGAAACCCACGGACAGCCGTTGAGCAAGGCAGGAGCTTCTTACGATGATACGCTGAAAGGCTTGGGCGGCGATCCAGAAAATCCTTTCCAACTATTTCCAGAAGTTCAGGCCTACTACGAGCAATCACTCGCTCACAAACGTGGCTTGGTAGCTGATGCCAAAGCAGCGGAGGCAGCCTGGGCTACAGCCAATCCAGAATTGGCGGCTAAATTGGCTCATTTCCTTTCTGGGGAAGTGCCAGCCATCGACTACCCCGGCATCCCACAAAAAGAGAATGACGCTACCCGGAATGCCTCCGGGCGGGTGTTGGCTCACTACGCAGACCAGGTCGAAAATCTGGTGGTTTCTTCTGCGGATTTATCCAACAGTGACAAAACCCTGGCCTTCCTCAACAAGACCACTTCCTTCAAAAAGGGAGATTTCTCTGGGGCGTTCCTCCAAGCAGGCGTGTCAGAATTGACCATGGCGGCGCTTTGTGTTGGCATGTCTCTCCACGGAGGGGTGATTCCTGCCTGTGCGACCTTCTTTGTCTTTTCAGACTTCATGAAGCCGACCCTGCGGTTGGCGGCGCTGATGGAGCAACCCGTGAAATTCATCTGGACCCACGATGCCTTTCGGGTAGGGGAAGATGGCCCTACCCACCAGCCGGTGGAGCAGGAAGCTCAGGTCCGTCTATTGGAACAACTCCAGAATCACAAGCATCACAGCAGTTTCTTGGTGTTGCGTCCTGCGGATGGCCCCGAGACCAGCGTCGCCCGGAAAATGGCCATGGAGAATACTGCTACTCCTACGGGCTTGATTTTCTCTCGCCAAAACATCCAACAACTGCCCAGCGAATCTCCCGATTCTCGCTACGAAGAGGCCCTTCAGGCGGAAAAAGGAGCTTATATTGTCGAAGATACCGACGGAACGCCTGACCTCATTTTGGTGGCGAATGGTTCGGAAGTCGCGACTCTCGTGGCTGGTGCCAATCTCCTCCGCCAGAAAAACGACCTCAAAGTTCGGGTGGTTTCTGCTCCTTCTGAAGGGCGGTTGCGGGAGCAATCCAAAGAATACCAAGCTGCCGTGCTGCCAACCAACGTGCCAACCTTTGGGTTGACGGCTGGTTTGCCCGTTACGCTGCGGGGCTTGGTAGGGCCTTATGGAGAAGTCGCAGGACTGCCACATTTTGGCTACTCGGCGCCTTACACCAAATTAGATGAAGAATTTGGCTTTACCGGAGAGGCGGTTTACACCAAAGCCCTGGCCTACCTCCGGGGCCTGAAATAGTCAGAAAGACCTTCCCTGATTTCTTTGGGGAAGGTCTTTTTGATGGGTACTCTCTGACATCTGTATTCTGACAGCCACGCGTTCTGACTTCTTCTTTATGCTACTCCTCGGATATGACATTGGCAGTTCTTCTGTCAAAGGTGCCATCGTAGATGGACAATCAGGTGAGGTCATCGCCTCGACCTTTTACCCCAAACAAGAACTCCCCATCCATGCCCCTCAAAGTGGCTGGGCGGAACAAGATCCTGAAACCTGGTGGACGTGCATTCAGGAAGTAACCCAAGAATTGCTGGCAAATGACCAGGTAGAAGCCGGGGCGATTGGGGCCATCGGTATTTCCTACCAAATGCATGGCTTGGTGCTGGTAGATAAAGACCATCAATCTTTGCGGCCCTCCATCATCTGGTGTGACAGTCGGGCAGTAGAGATTGGGAATGAAGCATTCGAAGCGATTGGACCTGAGCGTTCCCTGGCCTGCTTGTTGAATTCACCTGGAAACTTCACTGCCTCCAAACTGCGATGGGTTCAGCAACACCAGCCAGAGCTCTATGCCCGCATTCATAAATTGATGCTGCCAGGGGATTACATCGCCATGAAAGTGAGTGGGGAGATTCGAACCACAGTTTCTGGACTTTCTGAAGGCATTTTTTGGGACTTTGAAAAGGAGGGGATTTCGGAAGATGTCCTGGCCACTTATGAGATCGACCGAAACCTGATCCCCGAAATCGTTCCGACTTTTGGGGTGCAAGGCGTCGTGAGTCCATCCGCCAGTGAATTGCTAAGCATTCCTGCGGGCATTCCCATCAGCTACCGAGCCGGAGATCAACCCAACAATGCCTTTTCTCTCAATGTATTGGAACCAGG
>JBCCCJ010000064.1:0-10553 GCA_039033615.1 Bacteroidota bacterium | reverse complement strand
GTTCCCGGGATCCGCCCAATCATCGGAGTAGTGGAAGTCCAACAAGACTTCCATGCCCCTAGATGTCGCTTGCTGAATCGTACGAGTAACATCTGGGAGATCAGAATAAGCCGTCCAGGTAGGAGTATGCCACAGTCGGACGCGAACGAGATTGGTCCCCGCTTCTGCAAACACTTCATACGGATCGATTTCTTTCCCCACTGGATTCCGATAGATTCCCCCACAATCTAGCATCTCGTTGACATAGGACAAATCTGCTCCTCGGTAAAACGCAGAGGGAGTGGATTCGATGGGAGACGGTGGCTCTACGGAGGGCTCGGGAGATTGGCAGCTATGCCCGAAAATGCCAAGGGTCAAAAAGCCCCACAGGAAAGCAAAAGCTGGTTTTCTCATATGCAGAAGCGTCGATTGGAATGAGAAAACAAGGTATTGAAAAATGGGAGGATTCCATGAAGAGAAATAATGGCCTCAAACCTGTAGGACGCCTCTCACAGTTTCTAACAGGGCATCATATCCCCAGGGTTTCACAAAGAAGAAGTCTGCCCCCGCTATTTTGGTCAGCTGGGGGAGGTTGGGATCAACGTCAGAGGAACACAGGCACACCCAAGCGGGTTTCTTGCCCTGCTCGGTCATGATCGCCAGAGTCTCCATCCCAGACAATTTTCCCATGTGGACGTCCATGAATAAAGTATCGGGGGGATCTTGATTGGAGAGATAGGCAAGCACCTCCTTCCCAGATGAAAAGCTGAGGAGACTGGCAGAAGGCAGCAGTTCTTGAACCGCAAACGCTAACAATGCATTGCTACTGTGGGAGTCATCAACGATCCAAATCGTATTCACCGAATGGGGATTGGTGTAAAAAAAGAGAAAATGGGGCAGTTGAGCAGCCGAATCATCCAGGAAATTCAGGGCCTGAATGATTCGAAAATCGAACGTTTGGCACTTCTTTGAGACGCACCTTCAATGGGAAGTCACTTCTTTTCCTGTATAAATGTCCCGACTCTCTCTAAAACCATGCGGAAGTGAGCGGGAACCGCTGACTTCAATAGAATGGAAGACCCCTGATCTTAGCAGCACTTTCTCCCTCACAAAATGGCTCGGCGAGAAGTCTTTCTCACCGAGCCGGAATTGCCCTTGCCTTCGAGGCTGGATCTGATGTCGTTACGCGCCCACCCAGGCGGTAACTTCGTCTTTGCTGGGGTTTTTCAGCCCGAGCTTATACTTCTTGTTGATGCCGCACAACTCCTGATGGAGTTTGTTGGGATTGGCTTCGGAGAGCATTTCTACCGTCATGGTGCCGGATTTCCAGAGCGGAGCCACCCACTCTTCTGGAACGCCCCGCTTCCCAAAGGTTGCTGCATCGTCCTGCGCTTGTTGTTGCTCTGGCCGCATTTGGGGGAAGAACAGCACGTCCTGAATAGAGTCAGAATTCGTCAGAATCATGCTCAGACGATCAATTCCGATGCCCAGGCCTGCGGTAGGTGGCATTCCGAATTCCAAGGCGCGGAGGAAATCTTCATCCAGGACCATGGCTTCATCATCCCCTCGCTTGCCAAGTTCGAGCTGATCCTCAAATCGCTTGCGCTGATCTATCGGATCATTCAGCTCAGAGAAGGCGTTGCACATCTCCTTGCGGTTGCAAATCGCTTCAAATCGCTCTACCAGCCCCGGCTTGCTGCGGTGCTTTTTCGCGAGTGGGCTCATTTCTACCGGATAGTCAGTGATGAAGGTTGGCTGAATCAGGAAAGGTTCTACTTTCTCGCCAAAGATTTCATCGATCAACTTGCCCCGACCCATGCTGTCATCGGTTTCAACCTCCAGATCGGTCGCTACCTTGCGCAAGGCCGCTTCATCTAGCTCGCTGATGTCGATGCCCGTAAAGGCCTCGATGGACTCGTACATGGTATAGCGCTTCCACGGACGCTGAAAGCTGATCAGGTTTTCTCCTACCTGTATTTCTGGCTTGCCATTGACCTGGATGGCGATGTATTCTACCATTTCTTCCACCAAATCCATCATCCACTCATAATCCTGATAGGCCACATATAGCTCCATCTGGGTGAACTCCGGATTGTGAAAGCGAGACATGCCTTCATTCCGAAAGTCTTTGGAGAACTCATATACCCCATCAAATCCCCCCACGATCAGCCGTTTGAGATACAACTCATTGGCGATTCGCAAGTATAGGGTCATGTCGAGGGTGTTGTGGTGCGTCTTGAACGGACGTGCCGCAGCGCCCCCATACAAGGGCTGGAGGATCGGGGTTTCGACTTCCAGGTAGCCTTTGTCATTGAGGAAATTCCGCATGGCCTGCACCAGAATCGTCCGCTTGCGAAAGGTCTCGCGCACCTGGGGATGCACGATCATGTCAAGGTAGCGCATGCGATAGCGCTGCTCCCGATCCGTCAGGGTATCATATAGCTTGCCATCCGCTTCTTTTGGGAAGGGAATGGGACGGAGAATTTTACTCAACAGAACCAACTCCTGCACGTGGACGGTTTTTTCGCCTGTTTTGGTGAGAAAAGCAAAGCCTTTCACGCCGATGATATCCCCCAGAGAGGTCAATTTCTTGAAGACATCGTTGTAGAGACGTTTGTCTTCTCCAGGGCAGAGATCATCTCGCTGTACGTATAGCTGAATGGTGCCGGTGCTGTCCTGCAATTCGGCGAAGGAGGCTTTCCCCATGATCCGTTTATTGGTCAATCGCCCGGCCAGAGATACCTTCTCAAAGCCTTCCTTGCCTGCTTCAAATTGTTCCTGGATTTCCTGGGCGGTCGAAGTGACCACGTAGCGATCTGCAGGATAAGGGTCAATCCCCATGTCGAGGAGACGCTTTAGTTCATCCCGCCGCTGCAGTTCTTGATCAGAGAGAAACATTTCATTCATGCCGCAAAAGTATGGAAATTCACCATGAATTGGAACCCTCGCCGACGGCTTCAGACAAGGGTGATTGTCTAACGGGAATGCCGCAGAAATGTTGGGAGAACTCGAATCGGGAGCCAGAGGATGAATAGGATGGGCAAAGGGATCTGCTCATAGCTATTTTTGGGAGGGAAAGAAGGAACACTTTACTTTCTGCGAAATACAATCTCGCACTACTATCTTGCCCCTGTCATAACATCACCGCCTTTCGAAATCGGACTTTCCAATACGGATCATCTAACCTGTCCTGGCGCACCCCCCGGCTGACGGTGGCATGCACAAAATATACCTGTCCATGGACCACTTTGGTAACCAGGCCCATGTGATTGATGGTCTGGGTATTTTTGGCGCTGAAAAAAACCAAATGCCCCGGTTGAAGGGAATGCTTGCGAATGGGGGTGCCCTGCTGGGCGAGGGATTGAGAAGAGTGGGGGAGGTTCCAGTTGATGGCTCGAAAGGCCGTACAAACCAAGCCAGAGCAGTCCATGCCGGTTCGACTCATGCCACCATATTGATAAGGGGTGCCATAATAATCCAGTGCTGTTTGAACGACGGTAGAGACCTGATCTCTGTTGAGACTGCCAGTAGCTTTGGCAGACTTGGGGCGATTGGGCTGGGGAACTGGTCGCTCAGGAACGGGTCGTGCTGCTTCTGGCCGGGATTCGGCAGGACGCGGATTCTGATGTTCCTCCAAGATCACCACTTCCTCTGGTTCAATCGCTGGGCTAGGGGTACGAGGACTTGGGGTGGGCCGAGAGGCCGTAGGCCGATTTTCGAGCAAATAATCGTATTTCCTGGCCTTTTTTGAAGCATTGCAAGAGAACAGCCCCACACTCAGGAGGGAGAGCAGCGCCACATAACGAATTTGCATAGTAGGTTCAGACTTAATGAGATACATTCCAACGAAACACTAAGTGATACTCAAAAAATAACTCGGACCTTTTCACTCGTTCTTTCTTCCCATCCCATCGTCAAGGCTCATCTTTGGGTCCCTTTTTTCCAAAGTTTCGCGCCCTGGCCCGCCAACCAGTCAGTGTTGTACTTCAAGTCTCGCTAAAGAGCAAAAAATCTACAAAAAGTAGGGAGCAAGCTGTAAGGATTTCTTTCTCCTTGCGACTGATCCCCTGAAATTCACTGACAAAGTTGCCCATTCTCTGGCAGGAAGAGGAAGAATCGCTACCTTTGTCCTGCTGATTTCATAGGTATCACAACGCTTCTTACCCTCCTTTGAATCAACCATAATTCGATTACAATATGTCCGGCGCTGCCATTTTTTACTATTCGCTATACCTCATCATGTATGGGGGCTTTACCTTCGGCCTCTATAAGCTATTTCAAAAAGCCGACATCGAAGGCTGGAAAGCCCTCATTCCGGTGTATGGCTCCATCTTGTGGGCCAAACTCATCGGCAAGCCGTTTTATTGGGTGATCCTGATGTTTGTTCCCATTGTAGGGATCCTCGTCCTGGTGGCGATGTTGATCGAATTGGCAAAGGTGTATGGCAAACACGACCTGAAACATCATGCTGCAGCCTTGATTCTGCCTTTTTTGTTCTTCCCCAAGATTGGCTTTGATGAAAAAGTGAAATACCTCGGGCCAGTAGAAGGGCAAAAAAACCTTCCCAAAAAGACCGGGAGCCGCGAGTGGGGCGATGCCATCCTGTTTGCTGGGGTAGCTGCCCTCCTGATTCGCTCTTTTTTCATTGAGGCCTTCATGATTCCCACCAGTTCCATGGAGCGAACCTTGATGGCGGGGGATTTCCTCTTCGTGAGCAAATTTCACTATGGCGTGCGCATGCCGATTGTGCCCCTTTCGGTGCCTTTCTTCCACAACAAAATCTCGATTGGTGGCAATACCATTCCTTCCTATCTGGATTTTCTGCAACTGCCGTATTTCCGTACCCTGAAGTTCAATCAGGTGGATCGGAACGACATCGTGGTGTTCAACTATCCTGCCCATGATATCCATGACCTGGGAGATGGGGTAGGGACGGTAGATCCCATCAGTGTCAAGGAAAACTACATCAAGCGTTGTGTTGCCATCCCCGGAGATACCTTCGAAATCCGCAATCAGCAGGTGTACATCAACGGGGAGCCGGGCTACAATCCCCCCAATATGCAATATTTGTATCAGGTGGAAACCAACGGGAATTTCTTCTCCCAGCGCCGACTCAATGAATTGGGGATGCGGGGTTCTTCAGATCGAGGAACTACCCCCAACGCCAACTGGCAAAACGTTGGGGTCTCCAATCTATATTTCTTCTGGATGCCAGATTCCGTAGCTCAATTGGTCAAGGCCTATGACAACGTCCAGAAAGTGGATACCATAGCCGAGCAGAGAGGGGTACATCTGACGAACATCTATCCTCGCTACAACAATGGGAATGGCAAGCTCTTCCCGAACAATGCTGATCACTTTGCCCAGATGGTGATCCCGGCGCGAGGCATGACTGTGGAGTTGACCCCAGAACACCTGTCTTTGTATTATCGGCCGATTACTGCCTACGAAGGGCATGAGTTGGAAGAGAAAAACGGAAAAATCTACCTCGACGGCGAAGAAACCACTAGCTATACCTTCGAATTGGATTATTACTTCATGATGGGAGACAACCGCCACAATTCTGAAGACAGCCGCTATTGGGGCTTCGTCCCAGAAACTCACATCGTCGGAACCCCAATCTTGGTATTCATGTCTTACGAATCTGATTTCGGCATTCGTTGGAATCGAATCGGCCGAAAATATGTGCATTAAATAGGGGCCGAAAATCACCCTTCAGACCTCGTAGATTTCCACAACCTGCGAGGTCTTTTTTTGGTATATAAGGGAAAAGCATACGATTATGACAACCTATCACTCCAAAATCGGCTGGGGATTGGCCACTTTCTTGTTTGGGATTCTTGGTTGCACCATCGCGCTGATGTGGAGCAGCGAAAGTTGGGGGGGCATCATCTTAGTAGGCGGCGTCCTGGCGTTTTGTGTGCACCTTTTCTTGACTACCTGCTACACAGTTGTGGACGATCAACTTCTGGTCCGTTCTGGTTTCATCTTCAAAGAGGACATTCCCATCCACGCCATCTCTCAGATCATTCCTACCAACAATCCCATCAGTTCCCCGGCCGCCTCTCTGGATCGCCTGGAGATTACCTATCGCCAAGGCCAGAAAGTCCTCATTTCTCCCCGCGCCAAGGCGGAGTTTGTGGCTCATCTCCTGAAAATCAACCCCGATATCGTCGTAGTGGGATGGTAACCACCGGAGATGCTCCCTGATTGGGCCGAGGAAATCAAATCCATCATTCCGAAAAAAGAGCATTGAAATGCTGGTATGCTGCTCCTATCTTTAGGGGCCAGTATGCACACACCTTAGCTTGATGGGGAGGCCAACCTCCGTGAACTCACGTTTTCCTTTCTTCGCATGATCCATTTTCGAAATTCTTTCCAACAAGTATGGCTGTGGGTCGTGCTGATATTTGGCTGTCTGGGGTTCTCCTTTCTCAGCATTCAGTGGGGAACGGTCGGACTAGATGAAGCCCGTCCCATGGGAGCCTTTGCAGACGGGCGTTTGCCGGGGAAGACGCCCACGGCAACCATCCCGTGGGAAGTGGTGCCAGCTTATCCCAACCTCAGCTTCACCGATCCGGTAGAAATGATCGAATTGCCTGGGCTGAATCGCTTTCTCGTAGCTGGGAAGCGAGGCTGGGTATGGACCTTTGACAAAACCGATCCCCTGACGGAAACCAAAACGGTGGTGCTTGATTTGCGATCGCAGGTAAAAATGACCGGAGATGGAGGCCTCTTGGGGGCGATTGCTCACCCAGAGTTTGGCCAAGCAGGCTCCCCCAACGCAGGCCATTTGTACCTCCATTATCATCATTCTCCTGATCTCTCCTATTCAGGTCCGGAGGCCTACATTCGCTTATCTCGCTTTACGATGGACCTGACGACCGGGCTGATTGATCCAGCAAGTGAATATGTCTTGATTCAGCAATATGATCGGCATACCTGGCACAATGGCGGGGGATTGGCGTTCAGCCCCGAGGGGTATTTATTTGTCTCTTTTGGAGATGAAGGAGGCATTTTTGATCCCTTGAATTCTACCCAGCAGATTCACCAAGGCTTTTTTGGCGGCTTATTGCGGCTAGATGTCGATCAGGAGTTGAATCGCTCTCATGCCATTCGAAGACAGCCCTACACTGCGGATGGCAGACCAGATGGCTGGCCAGAAAGCTTTTCGCAAGGCTATACCATTCCCAACGGCAATCCCTGGCAAGACGCGCAGGGAGGCGTGCTCGAAGAATACTACGCCATCGGTTTGCGGAGTCCCCACCGGGTAAGCTGTGATCCGGTGACGGGAGAAATTTGGGTAGGAGATGTAGGCCAAAGCAGTCGGGAAGAGGTGAATTTGGTGGAAAAAGGCGCCAATATGCAGTGGCCCTACAAAGAAGGCCTGATTGATGGACAGAAAAGCAAACCGACCGAATTGATCGGCACCGAGCTGCTACCCATTCACTCTTATCGACGGAGCGAAGGATTTTGCGTCATCGGCGGCCTTGTCTATCGGGGCGCAAAATGGCCGCAATTGACGGGGAAATATCTATTTGGAGATCATAGCAGCCGCAAAATCTGGTCCCTGACCCGAGAGGCAGGCATGGACGAACCTGAGGTGCAACTGATGGGAGAAGTCCCAGCCTTTGGGGTAGGAGATAAGGCGGGCTTGTCCTCTTTTGCTACCGATGCCGAAGGAGAACTCTACGTATTGAAATTGTACGGCCATAACCTCGACGGGGGCAGGATTTATCGCTTGCAAACCAGTCCGCCAGTACCAGAACCACCTCAGTGGCTCTCAGAAACTGGACTGTTTGAGAATACCGAAGAACTCATTCCGGCTCCCAGCCTCATTCCCTACGAATTGAACATGCCATTCTGGTCAGATGGAGCGCTGAAACGGCGGTGGATGATGATTCCCAACGATGGACAACCCGATCAGGAAGCAGAGCAAATTCGTTTTTCAGAATCAGGAGAATGGACCTTTCCCATCGGAGCGGTCATGGTCAAGCATTTTGAGATGGCCCTGGATGAATCCAAGCCTGACGCAACCCGACGGCTAGAAACGCGCCTGTTGGTTCACGGAGAAGACAGCCTCTATTACGGAGTAACCTATCGCTGGAATGAAGCGCAAACCGACGCAGAATTGTTGAGAGACGGCCAAAGAGATACCCTCGTATATGCCGGGAAAGGCCGCGATCGAACCGTGGTCTGGGACTATCCCAGCCGCAGCCAATGTACCTCTTGCCATACCCAAGTCGCAGGCGGAGTGCTAGGGCCTAAGACTCGCCAATTGAACGGCTTGATCGAATATCCGGAAACTGGCCGAATGGGGCACCAAATTCGAACCCTGGCTCATTTGGGCTTTTTTGAATCAGAGATTGATACCTCTGCGATGCCAGATTGGTTGACTGCTCCGCAGATGGGAGATGCTTCCGCCTCGACCGAAGCCCGTGCGAGAGCCTACCTGGACGCCAATTGTGCCTACTGCCACCGCCCAGGAAATTCCATCCAGGCCAATTTTGACGCGCGGATGAGTACGCCAATGGAATCTCAGTGGATGATGTACGGCTATACCCACAACAATCTGGGCCGTTCTGGGATGCAGGAAATTGCCCCCGGAGATCTGGAGCATTCCATGATCTATCAACGCATGCTGGCGGTGCATGAATCCTACGCCATGCCTCCCTTGGCCAAAAACCTCATGGACAGTGCAGGCGTGGAATTGATGGCCGATTGGATCATGGAACTAGCTCCAGGACGAGAAGTGAATAATTTGGTTTCGGTGGGGAACGTTCAGGCTGATTACCAGGAAGGGCAAGTGGCAGATGGATGGAAATACTTGTGGAATGCCAGCGGTCCGCTCGGAGATGCCAGTCATTATCAGGCATTGCAGTGGAATGGGGTTTGGTATGATTCCGATGGGGTAGAAGGGCTTCCTGACCCCACAGATTTGTCATTGGGCCGTATCCATACTTCCGGGGGATATCCTGGACCTAGCATTACCCAAGGCCAGCCCTTCGAACGTTTTGTCATTGCGGCTTTTGAGATTCCCGCTCCGGGCGTATATGCCCTCACCAATGCGACCTTCAGCGATGCCAGCAATCGGTGTGGCGACGGTGTGACGTTGCGGGTGCTACTCAACGATGAATTCCTGCTGAAAAACTCGGTCGGGAATGGAGAAAGTACCAGTTTCAACCTGAGTTTGGGAGAATTGTCCGCAGGAGATGTGATCTATGTGGCAGCGGGTCCAGGAGAATACAGCGACGCGTGTGATGGGTTTCTCTGGCAGTTTGACATCAGCCAGTCCAACCCCCAAACCCATCAAGTTCTTCATTTTCCACCCATTGCTTCTCAATCTGTGGGCGATGGGCCCATTGACCTCACTGCCTGGACCTCCTCCGACTTACCTGTGTCCTACGAAGTGCTAGAAGGCCCCGCCACCATAGGGGACAATCAACTACTCCCAACAGGGGAAGTTGGCCGCGTGAAAGTGCGCGCTACCCAGGCTGGAAATGGGGAAATTGAAGCGGCCCTCTCAGTGGAGAGAACCTATTGGATCACGCCAGATGGGGCAGGGGAGGGGACAGGCCTCCTGGCTACCTATTACCAAACGCCTTTCAAGCAAGAAGCCGTGTTGGTGCGAACCGATTCGGTGGTAGATGCGTTCTGGGGCACGAGTAGCCCGGCTTCCTCGGTGCCAGAAGATGGCTTTTCGGTGGTCTGGGAAGGAGAAATCGAAGCTCCCCTCAGTGAGACCTTCACCTTTTTGACCACCACAGATGATGGCGTAAAATTGTGGGTAGGAGGCGAATTGCTCATCAATCGTTGGGGAGATCAGGCGGCTACTACCTTTGATGCCAGCATAGATCTGACCGCTTGGGAAAGGATTCCCATTCGCCTGGAGATGTACGAAAACCAAGCCTTTGCGCAGGCCAAATTGGAGTGGAAAAGTGAGAGCCTTTCGCGGGAAGTGATTCCCTCCCTTTTTCTCTACCCCTCGCTCAGCGAACCATTGGGCAACATTGATCTGCAAGCCAGCTATGGGCAAAAAGAAGTCGCATTGAGGTGGCAGTTCGAAGCTTCAGATGAATGGGCGAGCTTCCAGATTGAGCGGTCCCCAGATGGCGAGACCTTTACTCCACTTGCAGAACAAACCGTGAAAGCACCGGCTAGCTCCGCCTCCTTTGTGGATCTGCAACCTTTATTTGATACTTCCTATTATCGCATCAAGGCCACCAATGGAGTCGGGCAGTACCAATATTCTCCCATTCGTCAAGGCGAGATTGGGGAGAGTTGGGCCAAGATCTTTCCCAATCCATTGGGACCAGATCGGCTGCTGAATGTGCAGCTCAAGGGTCTGGAAGAATCACGGGCGCAGATGCGACTCCTGGATTTGCAAGGAAGACTGCTCTGGTCAGCGGAAATAGAAGTCGCAGGAGGTAGCGCACGTTGGCAAGGAGAACTCCCGATTTTACCAGCAGGGGTATATCTCTTGCAAATGGAAGCAGGAACTCGCCATCGAATCGTCAAGCTGCGTTGGTAAGCAGCATTTTTCCGACAAGTAGACCGAAAACCTAAGCTTGAGG
>JBCCCJ010000063.1:0-10574 GCA_039033615.1 Bacteroidota bacterium | reverse complement strand
GGCAGGGTATGAACTGACTGTTCAGAACGGAAAGATAAGCACTCCCAAAAAATACTGGGATGTATATGATGGGGTAAGACCACATATCGGTACAGAAGCTCAAATCATGGAGGAATTGGATCATCTGCTCAGGGAATCTGTTGCCCTCCGAAAGCAATCGGATGTACCATATGGGGTATACTTGTCCGGAGGAGTAGATTCAAGCGCTAATGTTGCTTTCCTTGCTGACCAAGTCAAAGAGCCTGTAAAAACCTTCTCCGTTGGCTACGAAAACAACGAAAGTCATTCTTCCTACAAAAATGAATTTCCCTATTCAAGGATGGTGGCGGACCGATTTCAATGCGATCGGCATGAGATTGAGATTACCCAACACCAATTCATTGATTTCTCCTCGAATTTGACAAAATTCATTGATGAACCCAACGCAGACATCGTTACGACTTCCCTGTACTATGTGTCTCAGTTGGCGAAAGATAGCGGGGTAACCGTATGTCTAGGAGGTGAAGGAAGCGACGAATTATTTTGTGGGTATATCATTTGGAGGCATAGTTCTCAATTCTCCAAAGCCATCAACATCAGTAAGAAACTAGGCGCAAAGGGCCTACTGCGCCAGGCAGTCCAAGCACCTTTGGTTCACAGCAAAAGGCCATTTTATCGCAATTGGCTGGAACGTCTGCAATATGGAAAAGAAATCTTCTGGGGAGGTGCCATTGGATTAGAGGAACGGGAAAAAAGGGCCTTGTTCTCTCCCACTTTCTTACAAGGGCTGGGAGGGTATTCTTCTTGGGAATCCATTGCAGACTGGCACAATGATTTTGAACAAACCTGCCCTCAACCAGATGCTTTGAACTGGATGAGCTACCTTGATCTCAAATTCAGATTGCCGGACTTACTGCTCCATCGCCTAGACAAAATGTCGATGGCTGCCTCTATCGAAGCCAGAGTACCTTTTCTTGATAGCAAGTTGATTCAATTTGCGATGGGCATTCCGACCAACCTCAAAATCCGCAAGCAAGAAGAAAAGTACATTTTGAAGAAAACCTTGGAAAAAAGACTTCCGAAAGAAATCATCTATCGAAATAAAATTGGGTTTGGCGCTCCCATTCGAGAATGGTTTGGAGAGGATTTAGGCGCATTGGCACACAAAAAGATTCTCCATTTCAACCGGGAAACTCACCTTTTCCGACCAGAAGCGCTGGAGAAATGGTTACAAGGCCGTCCAGGTGCCCAATCATGGCAGATGTTTGTAGTGGCCCTGTGGTGGGAAAAATACTTCCAATAGCGTTCATGTCCCGAGCTTTCAAAAAAATCTACTTTCCCCGAGTCACGAAAGTCTGCTCACATGTCAAATTTTATTCCTCTCTCTTCGCAAGTATCCAAAACTCAATCCGAACTGCCTAATTCGGCTGCGGTTCCGGCTTCGATTGCCATCCGCACTTCTTTTGCGCATCATGCCTCTCATGCGGGCTATAAACAGGTCTTGCGCTATACACAACCTAAGGCAATTTTTGGGGTAAATGAGCATGAACCAGAGAAAACCTCTCGCTTGAAACAGCGGTATCATTTCCTGATAGAATGGGAAGCCAAAGCATATGCAAAAAAGCATCCCGTAGACGTGATTCATATTCTCTATGGCGAAGAGTACTTTCGCTTTTCGACTCGGCTGTTTCCAAAAACTCCCGTCATCGCTACCTTCCATCAACCGCCAGTAACCCTTCAGCGAGAAGTTGAGCGTGGGGACTATCAAGGCCGAATTGGGAGACTCACTCACCTGATGAATCGGCAACGATTCCAGCAATTGGGGGCTGCCATCGTCATGACTCCCGCACAAAAAGAGGTGCTCGCTCGGGTGATGCCGGAGGAAAAGGTTCATGTCATTCCTCTAGGGACAGATCTACAAACCCTCACCCAGTATCATCAGCAGATGGAGAAAACACGGAACCCGCATCAGCTCTTGACGGTTGGTAATTGGATGAGAGACTGGGATTTTTATGCTGCTTTTGTGGCGCATTGCCTCCAACACCACCCTGAATGGAAGTTCATTTTGGTCAACCGAAAACTACCTAAGCGCTTCTTTGACTTGCTATCTGTTTCTCCCAACGTTGAGATCAAAATGGATATCAGCGATGATGATCTTTACCAATTATATGGCACCTCCAGTTTGCAGTTTCTGCCCTTTTCGGGAGCTGCTGGCAACAATTCGATGAATGAAGGACTTGCTCTTGGCTGTCCCTCAGTTACCAACATCCTCAACACGCAATATCAACACAGCGACCAAATCATCAACAGTTTCCCCACTGGTTCTCTGGAGAGTAGCCGGATCGCCTGCGAAGAAATGCTTCAACGGATGAATATACAGGGAGATCAGTTGAGCGCGCTGGCTCAGGAAGCCGTCATGCGCTTTGATTGGTCCCACATTGGACAACAAACCTTAACCATTTATCAGCAAGTATTATGAAAATTGGTGTCTTTGGACTCGGCTATGTCGGAGTCGTCAACCTAGCATGTTTTGCCAAATTAGGCCACCACGTCATTGGCTGTGACATCAAGTCTCAGAAAGTACAGAGTGTATTAGATGGCATCAGTCCAGTCTTTGAACCAGGGGTCAATGATCTGCTCCAGGAAGGTTTGGCCAATGGGCGGGTACACGCCACCACGGATGCAGCCGAAGTCGTCAAGCATGCGGACATCATCCTTGTGTGTGTAGGTACCCCCAGTCGGGCTGATGGAAAAGTGAACCTAGATTATACCATCAATACGACCATTGAACTTGCGAAACTGCTCTCCGCTACCAATAAGGATCTCACGATTGCGTATCGAAGTACCATCCCTCCCGGGTCTGTAGATGGAACCTTTCGCCCCTTGCTGGACCAACATCTCCAAGCGTATAGCGGCAGCTTAAAATTGGCCTTCTATCCAGAGTTTCTACGAGAAGGTAGTGCCATCAAGGACTTCATGCATGCCCCACGAGTAGTCGTAGGCACCTCTGAAAACGATATCAGCGAACTATTAGAGCTACTGACCTACAGCGAGGAAATTCCGGTAGTAACAACCAGCACCGAAACCGCAGAATTTGTAAAATACGTAGACAATAGTTTCCACGCCTTGAAAATTGCCTTTACCAATGAGGTCTATTCCATCGGGAATCAGTTCGGTATCGACGTGGACGTAGCCAATGAAATCTTCCTCATGGATCGGCAGTTAAACATTGCTCCGACCTACCTACGGCCTGGCTTACCTTTTGGAGGTTCATGCCTTCCCAAGGACTTGCGGGCGATGCAGTATTTTTCACAGATCACAAGCATAGAAGCGCCCGTTCTTCGACACATCTTGACCAGTAATGAAGTCCTGCAAGCCCGCCTGATGGATCGGGTATTGGATATTGGCAAAGAAAGCATCCTACAGGTAGGTCTGACCTTCAAGAATCATACGGATGACGTGCGAGAAAGTCCTTTGCTCCGGTTGGCTCAAGACATCATTGACGCCAAAATCAACCTTCAGATATATGACGAAGATATCAATCTGACTACCTTACGGATTGAGCAACCTTCCATCGTCAAGTATTTGTGTAATGATCTCGAAAAAGCCATCGAACAATCCGAGCTCATCATCGTCGCCAAACGCTATATGCCATTGGTGGCCCCTTTGGCAAAACCGGACCAAATCATTCTCAATCTGGCTAACAACAACCCTTATCCATCCCAGGCAGAAATTCACTATTTGTACAAATCAACCCAAGAGATTCCTGCTACGAGCTGATTCGCTATGAAGCCTCACTATTCCCACCAATTCTTCCCATTATGAGAGTTGCCCTTTTGACTGACGGGGTACACCCAATTGTGGTGGGAGGTATGCAAAAGCATTCTCTGTTTCTTGCCCAACACTTGACGAGAAATCGGGTGATGGTGGATCTGATCCATGCCATTCCCGAGGGGAAAGATTTTTCTACTCCCCTCCCCTTTTCGGAGGCTGAACAAGCATACATTCAAGAGATTCGGATCCCTTTCAGGGATCAGGGAAAGCTGCCAGGGCATTACCTACGCGCTTGTCATCGGTATAGCCAAGCCGTTTTTGCTGCTATCCAAGCGATCCTCCCCAAGGTAGATGTGATATATGCCCAGGGGTTTTCGGCTTGGGCTACCCTGGAAGCCCGGAAGAAAGGGGCAAACATCCCTCCCGTGTGCATCAATTTCCACGGGTTGAACATGTTTCAACAAACTGCTAATTGGAAGGATCGACTCCGTCAACGGATGTTTCTGAAACCCGTCCGCTTTCATTTCAAGGAGGCTGATTTCCTCCAATCATTGGGAGGTACCCTTACGGAAATTCTCCTCAAGGAAGGCGTAAATCAAGAAAGGATTTGGGAAATCCCCATTGGCATAGATGATACATGGATTCGAAGTCATCCCTCCAATCAGCAGAAGATCCGGACATTCGTGTTCATTGGGCGGTACGAACGTTTGAAGGGCATAGAAGAACTGACCCAGGTCATTCAGCACTTACTACAAAAAGAGAATGTAGAATTTCAGATGGACTTTATCGGACCGATTCCTACCGAAAAACAAGTGGCAAGTCCCGCTGTTCGATATCATGGGACTTTGGTAGATACCGCACAAATCCAAGCACTACTGGACCAAGCAGATGCCTTGGTTTGCCCTAGCTATTCTGAGGGCATGCCCACTGTCATTTTGGAAGCGATGAGTCGTCATTGTGTGATCATTGCTTCTGATGTGGGAGCAGTCAGAGAGCAAGTTTCCAATGCCAATGGATGGCTGATTCCCCCTGCTGACCTCCCGGCCTTACAACAGGCGATGGAGCAGGTAATTTCGCTCTCTGACCAAGAGTTACTTCACAAGAAACAAGCTTCTCTTAAACGAGTCAGCGAACGCTTCCTTTGGTCAAAAGTTGCTGAAACAACCATTTCTCACTTTGAGAGGATTCTCGCGCCCGAAAATGTAAATACAGCTATGTAAGCTTAGCCTCACTTCAATTCGGGAATCGCTAACAAAGATTGTAATTTTGTTTTGAATCAATGATTTTCCATACATGCATAAAAAACCACAATTGATACATTTTCCCAAAATTGGCAGTTCTTCAGTTGGGTATATCAGCATTGGAGAAGTTGCAGATACCATCCCCTTTGAAATCAAACGGGTTTTTTGGACCTATTATACCCCCGAAAGCATTGTCAGAGGTCGACATGCTCATCATTACACCGAAATGGTGTTGGTGGCTGTGAGTGGAAGAATCATCGTCAATACCGAATTGCCTAACGGAGAAATCGAGACCTTCATTCTAGAACGGCCTGATCAAGGGGTGTACCTTCCCCCCTACTCCTGGCATACCATGCAATATTCTCACAACGCTGTTCAAATGGTGTTTGCCTCTACCGTGTATAGCGAAACAGACTATATCCGAAGCTATGAAGAATTCAAAGCCATTGGATCAGATCCGAATTCTTACCCCTTCAAAGAAATCGACCCTGCGAAACATTCAAATTAGGTCTATCTCGCGATCATTCTCCCTCTCTCCCCATCAATTAGCCACGCTTTTTTTCTATGTACGTACACCCTCAAGCCTTGGTAGAAACCGAAAAAATTGGTAATGATACCCGAATCTGGGCCTTTGTCCATATTCTACCTGAAGTGGAAATTGGTGAGAACTGCAACATCTGTGATCATTGCTTCATTGAAAATGAGGTCAAGATTGGCAGCAACGTTACCGTCAAAAGTGGGATCTACCTCTGGTCTGGGGTAACCTTAGAAGACGATGTATTTCTTGGACCTAATGTAGTGTTCACCAATGATGTGCGACCCCGCAGCAAACAATATGTTGAGCCGACGCAAACCTTGGTGAAACAGGGAGCCTCCATCGGTGCCAACTCTACGATCTTGGCTGGCGTTACCATTGGAGAATATGCGATGACAGGCATTGGTTCGGTGATTACCCGCGACATTCCCTCCTATGCCTTGTATTATGGAAATCCAGCCCGGCAGAAAGGCTGGGTGGATGAATTTGGCGAAAAACTCCAAGCTCACCAAGCGGGACAATGGATCTCCTCTTCTCAAACCATTTATCTCGAAACCTCATGGGGATTACAAAAACAGTGAATATACCCTACCTATCTTTCAACGCTACCAATGACCGGATTCGAACAGAAGCCCTGGCGGCTTTTGAGCGATTCTTCGATTCCAAATGGTACGTACTTGGGCAATCTGTCAAGGATTTTGAGGCTGCTTATGCCGCCTATAGTGGTACGGAGCATTGCGTGGGCGTTGCCAATGGGCTAGATGCTCTGCATATTTCCTTGAAGGTGCTGGGAGTAGGACCGGGAGACGAAGTCATTGTTCCCTCCAATACCTACATTGCTTCGGTACTCGCGGTTTCTATGGTAGGTGCTACCCCAATCATGGTAGAGCCCAGACTAGACACGTACAATTTGGACCCAGATCAGGTAGAAGCGGCCATTACCTCCCGCACCAAAGCGATCATGCCTGTCCATCTCTATGGCCAATGCTGTGAAATGAATCGCATCATGGCGATTGCAGAGCGTCATCAATTGTATGTGGCCGAAGACAATGCGCAGGCTCAAGGAGCTACTTGTCAGGGAAAACCTACCGGCAGTTGGGGCCATATCAATGGAACCAGTTTCTATCCGGGAAAAAATCTCGGTGCTTTGGGAGATGGGGGAGGAATCACAACTGATTCAGCAGAATGGGCTCAGGCGTGTCGCACCCTCCGGAACTACGGTTCTCAACGCAAGTACTACAATGAAATCAAGGGCATCAATTCCCGATTAGATGAGGCCCACGCTGCCATCTTACAGGTCAAGCTGCCCCATTTGCCTGATTGGAATGTAGAACGGAATCAAATCGCCAATTGGTACCAGACATACCTAAAGGAAGTAACAGAGATCATTCTCCCCACCCTTGCGGAAGGCTGCACCAGCGTATATCACATTTTCCCCATTCGCAGCCAAAGCCGAGATGAATTGCAGGCCTATCTTAAGGAAAAAGGAATCGGCACCCTGATTCACTATCCGGTTCCTCCTCATCTTCAAGAAGCCTATCAGGAACTTGGTCACGAGGAAGGCGATTTTCCCATTGCAGAAGAAATTGCCGCAACCGAGCTGAGCTTACCCCTATACCCCGGTTTGTCAGAAGGAGAGGTTCACTACATTTGTGAGCAAATTCAGGGCTTTTTTAATTTATAGCGGTTTACTTCCTCTATGATCGTATCACTGTGCAAAACCCTACAGCGATTTAGCAAATTAAAATTGACCCAACCTTCTCCTCCACATGGCAAAGCTCTCCATCATCATTCCCTGTTACTACAACGAAGACAACATTCCGATCACGGGGCAAAAACTCATTGCCAACGAAGCCCTTTTCCCTGTCGGAACAGAGTTCGAATACGTCATGGTGGATGATGGCTCCCAGGATGGAACTCTCCAGGCGCTCGAGACGTTTCACGGCCAATATCCAAACCGGGTAAAAGTTCTGAAGCTGGCAGGGAATGTAGGTTCCTACAATGCCATTCTTGCGGGGATGAACCATGCAACAGGAGATTGCTGCACGGTGATCGCCGCAGACTTGCAAGACCCACCGGAGATGATTCCCAAGATGTTCAACTATTGGAGCAATGGCATCAAGTTGGTCATCGGCAATCGAGCAGATCGAGATGATCCTTGGTTGACCAAAATATTTGCTCAAACTTTCCAATACCTGATCCGGAAATTTGGGTTGAAACAATTGCCGGAAGGGGGGTTTGATTTTGTGTTGTTTGATCGTCAGTTGAAGGAAGAAGTAGTGGCCATGAATGAAAAGAATACCAATGTCCTCTATTTGCTTTCCTGGCTAGGATATGATTCTGTCAACATTCCCTACAAACGAAGAGAACGCGAAGTAGGAACCTCTCGCTGGACCTTCAAAAAGAAATTAAAATTATTCATTGATTCCTTTGTAGCCTTTTCCTTTTTTCCCATCCGTCTGATTTCCATATTAGGATTGGTATTGGGGGGCTCAGCCTTGCTGTATGCCATCTTTTTGGTTGGAGCCAAGCTGTTTGGCTGGGTGACCGTAGAAGGCTGGACGACCGTGATGGTGGTGCTACTGACGGTTTCCTCCTTCCAAATGATTGCCCTTGGAATTATCGGGGAATATGTATGGCGGGCCTTAGATGCCGCCAGGAAGCGCCCCAACTTTGTCGTTGAATCTATTCTAGAGCCACAAATCACCGCCCAGCCTTTGGAGCGGTCCTGAGTTATGCGCATGCCTCCCTCTCTTTCTTCCCGGCTAACCTATGGAACCCTCTTCTTGGGTCTCCTGATCCTGACTCTGACCAATCTGCAACAGCGTGAACTCCATTTTGATGATGAACGTTGGTACCTCGAAAATGTAGAAATCCTACAAGAGCATGGCCTAAGCAGCCAGTTTTTGCTCGAATACCGAGGTTCAGCCGGACCGCTATTTGCGGTCATTCATTGGATACTCAGCCCTGTAACTCAGATGAGCCCGCCCGGATTACATCTGGTCAACCTGGTCTTTTTGCTACTCAGTATATGGGTACTGGCTTCCCTTTTCCGGGCGCTCAAAGCTCCCGAAAATGGATGGGAAAGTTTGTTTCTGCTTGCTGTTCCGATGACCTATGTCTGCACAGGAATGGTCCTCACCGAAATGCCGGCCTTCTTCTTTCTCTGTCTGAGCTTGTGGGCCTTACATCGCTATTCTACTTCGCAAGCATGGCTTTGGCTGATCATTTCGGCTTTGAGTTTCTCGGCTGCAATACTGGGCAGGCAGGTGTATCTGATTTTGCTGCCGCTCTACTGGATTCCGATGCTTCCTTCCTGGCCCCTCCCTGAGCGAAATTGGCTCAAAGCTGTGCCCACGGCAGGTATCTTTTCGCTGCTGGCCTTCCTGGTTCCGGCGGTGGTTTTCTATCACTGGCAAGGATTGACTTCCATTTTTGACGCCAAGATTTATGCTCAATATGCAGAGAGGGGAATTTCGTACGCGCCGATTCATGTGGTATTTGCCCTTGGATATTTGGCGATGAGTACTCTGCTAATAGCTCCCCGCTTTTTTATGATTCTGGGCAATCAGCGCTGGGTCCGATGGAGTTGGGTAGTGGGGCTGGGATTGATTGGAGGAAACGTAGCGGGAGGATGGTTTTCCTACCTTGCCTTAGAAGGGATTCTCAGGAAACTCGTCCCTGCGTCGGCCTTGCCGTTGATGGGACGGTTCATTGCCGGAGGGCTATTGGTACTGGCAGCGGGCTTTGTTATAGCCGCATTGCTCCACGCGTGGAAAGATCGCTCCGACCGCTGGTTGGTTTTGGCGACCCTCGCATGCTTGGGGATTGCGCTAACTTCTATAAAAATCACCCACCAATTCAGTTCTCGGTATGTAGCACAAGTGTTGCCATTTCTATTCCTGATTCTGATTCGGTTTCCAGAAAAGAGCTATTGGGGCCTGATCGGAAAACTCATCGGTGCTGCCTTAGGTTTGGCCGCCCTATACACTTACTTTTGACTTCAATTGCGTATCTGATTGTTAGCTGACTTTTTCAAAAAATATCGACTCCTTTTCCTGAGTCTGCCTTTTCTCTACTTGGCGGGCAATATCCACCCCCTGTTGGCGGTGGTAGTCCTCATGTTCCCGCTCATCAGATTGATCGCTGCGGAAAATCGGGAAGGATTGCTGATGTTTTTTCTCATGATTGTGATTTTTTCAGATAGCCGGAGAGTTGACTTTTTCTTTTTCAAAAACCTCCGACTATTTGTCATGATAGCCATGGTGATGCTCAGTTTGATAGAGCTTTCTCGAAAAAGGTATCAAGTACGAAAGCTATTCTTCCTGGTGTTCACCTTTTTCTTGATTGCCCTCTTTGCGTTGCAAAGAAGCCCAATGCCTGTAACTTCTTTCCAAAAAGCCCTTTCCTACTTTTTCTTGTTCTTCCTCGTTCTTCATCAGTGGAATTTTATCGCCAAAACAAAAGGCAAGGAGTTTTTCCGAGATCTCATCATCTTAGTCACTTTGGTGTACCTGATCGGATTTATTACCTTATTTTTAGGTCTTCCATCTGCCCGATTCAATGGCCGATTTCGGGGGTTGTTTGGAAATCCAAATGGCTTGGGGATTCACACTACCCTGATGTTTGGGGTGATCTTCTTTTATTTTCGGGCCTTTCCAAACATCTTTTCAAAAACATGGAGGCTGCTGATTTGGGGAGCCTTGATTGCCAGCATTTTGATGTGTGGCTCCCGAAACACCTTGGCTTCAGTTGGGTTGTTTTCCCTGTTTTTCTTCTTCTTCAAAGGCGGGATCTTTCGAAGATTGCTCTTCTTCCTCTTCTTCATCCCGCTTGCCGCATCCGTCCTGAATCTAGAGTTTATCGTGAGCTTGGTTACCAGAGTTGGCTTAGGCGAAACCTTACGGATCGAATCGATTCTCACTGGAACGGGTCGATTTCATGCCTGGGAGTACGCGATGGATCTCTGGAAAGAGTACATGTGGCTGGGAAGAGGCTTTCATTATGACCAAACCATTCTCGACCCCGATTCTATCCCCATCTGG
>JBCCCJ010000062.1:0-10609 GCA_039033615.1 Bacteroidota bacterium | reverse complement strand
CAGAGCTGAATCGGATTGCCCTCGGGATCGGCCAGCGTGGCGAAACGACAGGACGACAAACCCGTCCTCAAGCAGCGAAGCGGTAGGACAAAAAGAATCGTGCGGGTGGCGGGACTCGAACCTCGGTTTTTCTTCCTCAACCTGAGAAAAAATAACGGCGCAAAAAGGGGAAATTATTTTTCGAGTGCTACTAGAACAGATATCTGAGCAGAAAAAGAATTTTCAGGTTTTTCCATAAAGAGCAAGGTCCAAACCTGTGATTTTCACAAGGCTTGGACCCCGAAATATGATTCGTGATCAGCGCCGATCAATCGGTGGTTGGATCGGCCTGGAGCTTGATGAATTGCTTGTCGAGGATCAGATTCCACAAGAAGAAGGTGATCAGGATTCCCCAACCAAATACCTCAAAAGGGCTGGTATCTCCATTGAGAGCGTCCGCGCTCATGTAGAGAATGAGGGGAAGGATCGGCAAAAATGCGGTCAGAATGGCTGTACCTGCACTTTGCCAGAAGGCCAGCTTTCGGCGGCTACTTGGCATGAATCCCAGAAAGGCACACAAGGCAATCCCTGCGAAATACATGAATGCAATCATGTTTTCTTCATGGAAGGAATAATGAGATACGGAAGAAACAGTTGCTACCAGAATTCCACTGACCAAGAGAGTCGCCAATCCTAGCACCACGGATAGCCAAAATCGTCTCCCGCCTTGACGCATGAACAGCATCAGGAAGATCCAACCATAGAAACCGAGCAGGAGGGTAGCGACCCACTTCTCTTCAGAATGATCAAATACAGTATAGGGCCCCATTCCTGCAAACTCCTGGAATTCGAAGTCATACCGCTCCCAATGGTGCTTGTTCTGCGCATGCTCCTGCAAGGTGTAATATACCTCGTTCACTTGGCGGCTAGCAGCCTGATGCTGGTCCAGAGAATAGGAATTGTACGGGCCGTTCAAAGAATTGAGAATCCCGAATTGGTCTTCCGCAGAGAGCTTTTGGTCAGAATATTTGTTCATCACCTCGGTGAACTCTGCCACCAGGACTTCCCGGTTGTTGTTACACCGCTTGCGGCGCTTTTTCTTGCGATCTCTTTCTGACAAGAGCCTTTCTTCTCCGTCAAAATTCCAATAGTAATGCTGATTGAATCCCAGTTCGTCCGCTACGACATGAAAGTCATTGATGTCCTCTACCAATTGATCATTGGGTACGCTGGTATATACTTTTTGACCGATGACGTTTCCATACAAGAAAGGCAAGGAGACGAAAATCCCGATACAGAGGGCATACAGGCCTTGTAATTTCAGTCGCTGGAGAAAGGAGGTTTCTCCGTAGAATTTCTCAACATTGGTTTTTCCCACTTGCCAAGCCCAAAACAATAGGCCTAGACCAGCTGGAATCATGCTCAACCAGAAATGAGATTCCGGATCAGGCAAATGGGCCGGATGAGCGGGCCATACCGCGAAACTGATGCCCGCAAAGGCGATCAGAGCATAAAAGAGGACATAGTGGATTTTGGTTACCCAAATGGCCGGATGATTCAGCAAGAGTTGCTGGTCCAAACGCTTCATAAAAGCAGGAACCAGGAAGGAGAGCTTTCGTGTCATATCAGATGGTTGATTGCCCCCCTTCAGGGAGGAAGTGAATCGAGATGGGTGAGAGGATGTATTTTCTACGAAGCTGGAAGGGATGTGTTTCCTTTTCCCTGCCTTACCACCCCTTTAATTTACAAAAATCCTCCGTACCTTTGAAGAGATGATGGACACCAAAGCCATATTGCGCCAAAATCAACTTCGATCCACGGAAAGTCGGCTCGCGATTTTGAAGATATTTGATTCCCAATCTGCTGCTTTGACAGAACGGGAGTTGGAACAATCTCTGGGACGCACCTGTGATCGAGTGACCATTTACCGGACCCTTTCTACCTTCTTGGAAAAAGGGATTCTTCACAAAGTATTGGACGATAGTGGTTCTATGCGGTACGCCTTGTGTGTTTCCCATTGTAAGGAAGGAGTAACGCATCCCCATGACCACGTTCACTTCAAATGCACCATTTGTGGGCAGACGACTTGTATCGAACAGGTTCCCATTCCAGAGGTACAATTGCCGGAGGGATTCCAATTGAAAGAAGTGAATGTACTGTTGACAGGGAATTGCCCCAAGTGCCAGAAATGATCCTCAGCGGAGCCCCGCTTACCCATTCGATTTCATTTTTTCTTTTCCCGAAATGGAAAGGAAGGAGAACCCTCGTCCTCTTGTTGGGTCGGAGACATTTTCTTTTGTGCTATTCACCTATGTCTCTATCATGTACATTCCATCTTTTCATCGCATTGCTTTTGCCTTTCAAGGCTTTTCAGCAGAAGTATGCATGAGTCCAGCCAGCCTGGAAACTGCCTATCACCTTCGGTATCGGGCCTATCTTGCCGCCGAATCCATTCCCCCAAACCCAGATGAGTTGTTGTACGACGAGTACGATTCGGCCCCCCATTGCCGCACCCATCTGATTTGGAAGGATGATCAGCCCGTCGCAACGGTCAGAAGCTGCATTTGGGCCGCCCAATACCAGTGGGAGGATACAGAGGCCATCCAGTATTTCCGACCGGAGATCAAGCAATTTTTTCCTGAGCGTCCCCAGATATTGGAGTCGAATCGCTTTGCCGTCTCCCCCGATTTCCAGGGAAGGCAGTCACTCTTTGCGCAGTTGCTGTTATTTCGCATTCATGCCTTGAGTTCGGCCTCGCATGGTTGTGATCACATCATGACTTCGGTTCGACCGCATCATGTCAAGTTCTACCAGAAGTTCTTAGGGATGTCTCCCGTCTCGGAGGACATCCAGCATGTTGCCTGGGCCAACTCAGACGTGTGCTTGCTCACAACTACCAGGGAAGATTGCCTAACAACCGCCCTCAAGCGAGGCATGCCAGCCATTCTCCCAGGAGAAGTGGCTCATTATGCTCGTTTGGCAAACCTTCCTTCTTCTTCCAATTCCTTGGCCGCTTAATTCCAGATCGTATGGCACCCCCTATTTCTACGGTAAGCTGGACCAGCTACGCGCGGTCCTATGATTTGCTCATGACGTACAATCCTTTTTATCAGGCGCTGCATCAGGAGGTCATGGCTGAGGTCCAAGCTTGGCAATTAGCGCCTGGAGATCGTCTGGCAGACTTTGGAGCCGGAACCGGGAATTATTCCCTGGCACTCGCTCATTTGTTTCCTCATGCGCAGGTTCTTCACCTGGACAATGATCCTGGCATGAACGCCCGAGCTGCCGAAAAGCAGCAGAAACAACAGTTATCTAACCTCAGCATTCAATCGTTGAGCATGCATGAGGCGAGTTTCCCGCCAGAATCCTTGGCTGGGTTGATCAGCATTCACGCGCTCTACACCTTCCCGCAACCATTTGAAGCGCTGGAAGTGATGTACCAAAGTCTCCAAAGCGGCCGGGAAGCGATTCTGGTCAATGCTGGGCGAATCGTTCAGGTATTGCCCTGGAAGATTGCGATTGGTTGGCATTTACTGAAAACCCACGGCTGGGCCGATACCCGGATCATCCTGGCTGAAGGCAAGGAAGTCAGTCGACAAAATGCCTTGATCCGCCAGAAGCAAAGAAGCGGAGAGTATTGGACGCACTCTCACGAGGAATTCTGTGCAGCCGTTCGGGCAGTTGGCTTTAAGATCAAAACCGCCCGCACCACCTTTCGCGGGATCAGCGACCTACTTGTGGTAGAAAAATGAAGCATTTGCCGTCATTTTTGCCGTAACAATTGAGGGAAAATCCCTCAGCATTCCCCCCATGAATCGGCTAACTTTTGGGCGATTTATGGGGATTTTTGTGTATGTTGAGGTATGGGCTTTCGAGTAATTATAGAACAGGGAGACATCACCCAAATGCAAGTTGACGCCATCGTAAACGCCGCCAACACTTCCCTGCTGGGCGGTGGTGGGGTAGATGGGGCCATCCATCGGGCTGGAGGACCGGAAATTCTCAAAATGGAAGCCGTAAGAGCCTCTGCCCTGGCATCGGATTCTTCTCTACAGGAGGTCCGTTTTATCTGCTTTGATCCCGAAAATTTCCAGATATATCAGCAACTAACTCCTTGCGAAATCCTCGAATCCAGAGACATTTGGGTAGTTCACGCGTCCAAATGATCCCTGCTCCCACGATGGAAATGGTCCCTAACCAACCTCTCAAAACATCCCTCCGTACTAAGGGAGTATTCCAATGACCTCTATGAGCCCTTTGATTCGTCCCTATATTCGCCATCATTTGTTGGGTTTTTGCCTCCTGCTCATGGGATGGCAACTCGCTCAGTCGCAAACCAGAGATTCCCTGGAGAAACGGTTTCGGGTGTATAGCTATGAGGGAGAAACCTACATGGTCGGAGCCTTGGAAGACGTCGATATTACGGCCAAAAAGCCTACTAAGCGGCAACTCCGTCGTGGAAAAAAGCGCTTGGCAAAATTCACCCGTCTGCGTTGGAACGTTCACAAAGTCTATCCTTATGCGGTCAAGGTTGCCGAAGTGATGCAAGAGGTCGAAGCGCACGTAGCTTCTTTGCCCACGGAAGATGCCCGCAAAACCTACCTAAAATCCAAGGAAGCCACTCTCTTCGGCTCGTATGAAGACGATTTGAAGCGCATGACCCGATCTCAGGGAAAAATGCTGGTCAAGCTGGTATATCGCGAAACGGGCAACTCTACCTTCGAACTCATCAAAGAGACCAAAAGCGGTGCCTCCGCAGTCTTCTGGCAGTCGATTGGCCTGATCTTCGGCATCAATCTCAAGGATGCCTTTGATGCAGACAAGGATGAGGAAGACGCCATGATTAACCAAATTGTGCGCGAATTGGAGTATGGTGGCTACAACATCGCCTATCGGCAGTACAATTATCAGTTGGAGTAGGAAGTGCGAGAAGTGAGCCCACTTCGCTGAGGAAGGCGAGATTTTCCGATGGCAAACAAGGTTTCTAGACCATATTTGGAACACGTATGTTCTGGGGAATCGCTACGTCCTTCTCTTTGGGGAGGGTTTTTTTCTTGTCAAGGAACAATCGTAGCCTGGAGGGATGCGTATTTCGGTAGCAAATCGGAGATAGCAGGCGCATCGCGACTGTCATCTTCCCCACTCCCCTCAACGAGAGGTATGATAGCTGCCCTAGATCCAACATGGCCGATTCTCAGAGATGTTTCCCAAGGATGAGTAACTTGCTGAGGAGACCAATGACTAACTCCTTCTCATGCGAATTTCTTTCCTGCTGCTCCTTTCGATTTGTTCCTCCTTTTTTCTATTCGGTCAAATTCAGCCAGATCAAATCACCATCGCCCGGGATGCCTGGGGGGTGCCACATGTCTTTGCCAAGACGGACGTTGAAGTGGCCTATGGCTTTGGCTGGGCCAGTTGTGAGGATGATTTTCTCACCATTCAAAAACAATTGCTTCCCATTCGGGGAGTTGCAGGTCTGGTGTTAGGGAAAGCGGGGGCGCAACAAGATGTCGCGGTGCACCTCATTGGGACCCGAGAGTTGGTTGCTGCTCGCTATGAGCAAGATCTCTCACCTGAATTTCGGGCCTATGTAGAAGCTTTCGTCGCTGGGGTCAACGCCTATGCCGAATCCCATCCCAAAGAAGTGGTTCATCGGAAACTCTTTCCCGCCACGGCCCATGACATCATCGAAGCCTACGTGATGGGCAACACCCTCAATGCTGGCGTGATCAAAGAAGTTAGCGCAATCCTGGGCGGGAAAGTCCCCTCAGCCTATGCGGATGACGACAAGCGGGGGTCCAATGCGTTTGCCATTTCCGCAAACAAAACCACCGACGGCAAAACCTATCTCGCCATCAATTCCCACCAACCCCTAGAAGGCCCCAATTCCTGGTACGAAGCGCATCTACACAGTGAAGAAGGCTTGAACATCTTGGGAGCGACCTTTTCCGGAGGGCCAGTCATCCACGTTGGAACCAACGAACATCTAGGCTGGGCCCACACCATCAATTATCCAGACCTGACCGATGTCTATGAGTTGCGCATGCATCCGACTGATCCAGATTTGTATCGTTTCGATGGTCGCTGGGAGCGGCTGGAACCCTATCATACCAAGGCTCGCATCAAAGTATTGGGCTTTTTACCCCTGGGACAAAAACAGAAATTCTACCAAAGTAAATATGGCGTGACCTTCAAAACGGATCAGGGGGTGTTCTCCGTGCGCATTCCTTCCAACCGGGAAATTCGGGCCGCGGAGCAGTGGTATCGGATGAACAAAGCCACCAACCTGGCAGAATTCATGGCTGCGCTAGAAATGCGCGCCATCATCAACACCAACATTGTTTATGCGGACCGGGAAGATCACCTGCTTTATGTGAGCAATGGCAGGTTTCCCATTCGAAATCCTGCCTATGACTGGCAAACGACCCTTCCGGGAGATACTTCCGCTACCTTATGGGGAGATGAGTACTACCCAATCGACAGTTTGCCCCTGGTTGTCGATCCATCTTCCGGCTATGTGTACAACTGCAATCACACCCCTTATCTGAGCGCGGGGAAAGCCGACAATCCCGATCCTGATGCTTTGCCTTCGACGCTTGGGCATCTATCGCCAGACTTTCTCACGAATCGAGCAGTGAGACTTCGTGCCTTATTAGAGGCGCAAACCTCCTTCAGTTATGAGGATTTCAAGCGGATCAAATATGATCTGGCGTATCACGATCCCTTGTTGTCTCACCCCAAATTGGAGCCCGTTTTTCACTTATCAGCTACCCAATATCCAGCAGTCGCCGCCCAAATTGAAGCGCTTGCCAATTGGGATCGAATCGCAATCAAATCCAGTGAAGCGGCCAGCGTATTTGTCTTGGTGCTGCGCTACCTGGATCAGAACCTGAAGGATGAAAACGCCATGCGAAAAGGGGATGAGTTGGACGAAACCAAATTGGTGGCAGCGGTGAACTTTGCCAAAGCATACTGTTTGGAGCACTTTGGAACTGTCATGGTGCCCCTGGAACGTCTACAGCGTCACCAAAGAGGCGAGGTCAACCTCCCGGTCGAAGGCGCACCGGACGTACTGGCCGCTATGTACGCCGCCCCGACGGAGGATGGCGAACTTCACTCAAGAGCCGGAGATTCCTACATCGAATTGGTGCGCTTTTCAGCGGACGGGGTTGAGATCGAATCCGTCAATGCCTACGGGGCTTCTGCCAAAGCGGACAGTCCCCACTTCACCGATCAGATGGATCTGTATGTCAATCGAAAATTGAAGCCCATGACGCTGGACAAAGCAAGCGTTTTGGAACAGGCGGTGCGGGTGTATCATCCCAAATGACCCCTCCCCTACTCTGCGGGAAAGGCCGGCACCGTAGCCAATTCTTCCTGCAGAAGGGCGAGGACTGTCCGCTGCGATTCGGACAAGGCTTCCAGGTCTAAGGGAGCTTCTTCCAAGGGATCATTGGGCAGGAAAAACAAGCGACCATCTTGATACAATTTGTACTCCTGGGTTCTCACAAATTGATTCCGAAACGCATTCACCCGCTTGCCCCACTGTGGATCGTAATGCACAAAGGCGGTTTGTCGGGGCTCGTAGGAGCCTCCATTGAGCAATCCAAGAAAACTTTTGCCATCAACGGTATCTATCTGCCCACTCAATTCCGCTAGCGTGGCATAGAAATCCCCAAACTCAATGAGGTCTTCTACCAGTTGCGCTTGCTGAATCTGCTCCGGCCAACTCATGACCAAGGGCACGCGGGTCCCTGCGTCGATGGTATTCCCCTTTGCTCCGCGAATTTCCCCAAAGGTCGTGGGACTGCTGATGGTGGGATGGGTGCCGTTATCCCCGGTAAAGATGAGCAAGGTATTGTCTGCAATGCCCAATTCTGTTAGGCGATCCACGATCCGACCGACAATCTGATCGGTATAGGCCACCATGTCTTTGAAGTAGGCGGTGTCTTTTTCATAGCGGCGATCGGGATCTTGCCAAGCTTCTGAGTCTGGGGTTGGGACAAAAGGTTCATGCACCAGCACCATGGGGAAATACAGAAAGAAGGGGCTGGCTGCTTTCCGTTCGATGAAATCCAGGGCGTAGTCTGCGAATACCTCCGGACCGTAGGCATCGGGATCACGCGGCAATAGTTCCCCATTTTGTTCAATGAGGGGGTTGGCGAAGCGTTCTCCGGCCTTTCGAGGCTGGGTCAACTGCCAGAGGCAATATTCGTCAAAGCCCATCTGATGGGGACGGTTGGCGTCCTGATAACCAGGCAAATCAAAAGCCAGGCCATTCAATTGCCATTTCCCGACGATGGCGGTGGCATAGCCCGCTTGCTTCATCAACTGCCCAATATTGGGGTGCTGCTCGTTGAGGTACCCAAAGTATTCGTAATTGCGATAGTTTCGCTGCCCCGTCATCAATTTGACGCGGGAAGGGGTGCAGAGGGGCTGAGAGATGCAATGGGTGAACCGGAGCCCTTGTTCCGCCAATGCATCTAGGCGGGGAGTTTGGTAGCGCAAACTTCCATTGCTACTCAGGCATTCATAGCCCATATCATCCGCCATGATCAGGATGACATTGGGGCTTGTCTGTTCGCTGGGGGCTGAATCTTGGGGTTGGCAAGCCAAAAACAACAGGCATCCAAGGAGGGAAAAAGAAAGCAGTTTCATCGCATTCATAGAGAAAGATTGGATAGGGGAAATGGGAACAAATACTCACTTTTGTGGTTCCTGCTTAATTACCCAATTTTTCCTGGATGAAAAACCCTCGTGCGATTGTTCTCTATGTTCTGCTGGCCTTGGTTTGGGGAAGTTCCTTCATTCTGATGAAACGAGGCCTGGAGTCTTTCAGTCCCTTGCAGATCGCGGGCATGCGGATTCTGATTGCAGGCTTGGTGATGGTTCCTTTTCTGATTGGGAAAGCCAAACAGATGAGCCGAAAGGATTGGATCTTTGTTTCTCTGGTCGGGATTTTTGGCAATGGCTTGCCCGCCTTCTTATTCCCCATGGCGGAAACTCACATCAACAGCGCAACTGCTGGCATCTTGAATTCTCTCAGTCCCTTATTTACCCTGGTCCTGGGCATTCTTTTTTTCCAATTGCCTTTCTCCGGCATGCGAACAATGGGGATTCTCTTGGGTTTTTTGGGAGCACTCATCTTGGTATTGACAGGCGATACCCAACTCAATTTGTGGGAACATCTGGGATACGCCTCCCTGGTGGTGATCGGAGCGGCAGGCTATGGCTTGAGCACCAATCTAATGAAGAGTTTTTTGCACGAACTCCCTTCCCTCTTGGCCTCAGGCTTTGCGTTGCTGAGCGTGGCTATTCCCTACGGCCTTTACGTGGTGTTCTTTTCCGGAGTCCCCCAGGTATTGATCGAGCAAGACGGTGCCTGGCTTGCTTTCGGGCATATCGTCATTCTGGGATCTATTGGTACCTCTTTGGCGTTGATCTGGTATTACCGTCTCCTGCGAATGACTGATCCCATTACCTCTTCCTCGGTGGCCTACGTGATTCCGGTAGTGGCCTTGTTTTGGGGGTTATTGGACGGAGAGCAGATGACCAGCGCTCAATTTGGTGGGATGGCGGTCATCCTCGTGGGGGTCTTTCTGGCAACCCGAGGGGCCAACCTCAAGATCGGCAAGCCCCTGGTTTCCAAAGGTCGTTAGGATTGGTTCATTTTACATTCCCAAATAAAAAGCAGAAATTTGCCCCTCGAAAAAGCTTGTGGAGATGATTTTACCCATTGTCAGTTACGGTCACCCTAGTTTGCGACGCGAAAACCAAGAAATCGGGCCTGATTATCCCGAATTGGACACCTTGATCGCCAATATGTTCGAAACCATGGAAAATGCCTATGGGGTCGGATTGGCTGCCCCTCAGGTCAATTTGCCCATTCGCTTATTTGTGGTGGATGCCGGGGAAATGGAAGATCGGGACAACGAAGGCTTGAAAGATTTCAAAGGGGTATTCATCAATCCAGTCATGGTCGAGGAGGTCGGAAAGAAATGGGGCTTTGAAGAAGGCTGCCTGAGTATTCCAGATGTTCGGGAACAGGTACAACGCCATGATACCATCACCCTTCGCTATGTCAACGAGCAATTTGAAGAACAAGTCGAAACCTTCCGTGGGGTGAAGGCACGCATCCTCCAGCATGAATACGATCACTTAGAAGGGGTGCTATTTACCGACTACCTTTCTCCCATGCGACGGGGCTTGCTCAAAAAGCGCCTGAACAAAATTTCCAAAGGAGACGTCCCTGCTCCTTATCCGATGAAATATCCGGTGCAATAAGCCGGATTTCTGTTTGGGAGTTTCTCATTCGTAGCATCAGGGGGGGGAAATTGATTGAGCCAAAAATAGACGAATTCTCCTCTCAGCATTTCACATGTCTTAACAAATCGCTTTGCAATGGAGAGCGGTTTCCTGCCGTAGTGAATGCCACGAATGGGGGAACCTGTATACACTTTTTGTGATCATTTGGATCCTTCGGCTGTCACTCAGCACAGGCTCGTGGCTACCTACTCCTCGTCATTCCAAGAAAAAAGTCCATGATCTTTCCCGAAGAGGGAAATTTCTCCCCATTCCCCTAGCAATTTTCAAAAGTTTTGCTTATTTTTTCTAGCAATTTTGGTAAAGT
>JBCCCJ010000061.1:0-10640 GCA_039033615.1 Bacteroidota bacterium | reverse complement strand
CTTCGATGAGTTGCGGATAGATGCCGTGAAACACATCGACCCTGCCTTTCTCGCGAAATTCTTGGTGGAAACGGCTCCTGGAGAGCAAGCCTTTGCCGTAGGAGAATTTTTTGATACCAATGCTGCGACCTTGGCCTGGTACCAAAACACCGTGGTCGATCACATGAACTCTGGCGATAAGCCTGCTCAGATGTCCATCTTCGATTTTGAGTTGCGGGCAGATATGCAGGCGGTTCTCAATGACGGGAGTGGGGGAGCGGATCTGTTCAATGAATTGGGATACAGTGGCCTTGTTTGGGGGCAAGGAGAAGCAGGAACGGAAGTAGTTACCTTTTTGGACAACCACGACAAAGATCGGATCGGTTTCATCGGTGGCAGTGCGCAAGTGAATGGGGAATGTCCTCCTGGAGAAATCAAAGCCGGAAATAGTTGCCTGATTGTTGCGGGAGAAAATGCCCCGGATCACGATCCGATTGTCAACGACAAAGAAGATATGGGCTATCCCCTGCTGATGGCAGCGGAAGGACGACCCACAATCTTTTGGAAAGATTGGTTTTGGTTTGATCTGGCCTCGGAAATCGAATGGCTGATCCCTTTACGAGGCCTGATGGCGACGGGAGGTTCCTTCAATTCAACGCAGGCTGCGGCTGATGGCGATCCCAGCAATGATCCGTTTTGGGACCCTGCCTTTGGCGGAAATAATGGTGGCGGCAACCTGTTTGCGATGATGCGCTGGGGAAGTACCTCCGGCACCCAGGATGGGATGGTGTTGGGCCTCAACGATCATCCGACCGATTCTTTGGGCATGTGGGTCAGCACCCCATTTAGCAGTCGCTTTCTCAAAGATTACTCGGATGGCTTTTTGTTTGAGCCCAACCAAGCCTTTTTGGACAGTCGGGCCTTGATTCGGGCCAAGGGCAGAGATTACAGCTGGTGGGGATTGACTGGCCAGTATCCTCACCCGCCTCGGATTGCCCCTGCAATTTTCAGCATGGATGCGGAGCCGGGTGGTTCGGTTCATTACGTCATTCTGGACCGGGATGAGGTGGCCAACTTCCAAGTGAATGGAGCCCCATTGGCGGTCGGAGATCAAGTCGCCATTCGCAACGCTGCCGGAGAAATTTGTGGCTTGGGGCGAGTCGGACAAGCGTTTGGGTGGTCAGCTGACCACGATATGTTGATAGAAGTGCTGGGGCCTTTTCCCATTGATACCGATCCCGTAGGCGGAGCGGCCAACGGGATGGCGGTAGGCGAATCTTTTGAATTGTTGGTGTGGGATGCGAGTGAAAATGAGGTGTTTCGGGCCAGTAGCCTGAGTTTTGCTGCGGTGGGCACCAGCGGTACTTTTGATGCCCTGCGTCCCCAAACGCCGGGCCGACCCGCTCAACTAACTCAACCACTGATCACCGACGCTTCCGGTACCTTTCAACATGCTGCGATCACGCGCTTGACGGCTATGGTCGCTGATGAAAGGGTAGATGATATTCCTTTGTCCTTGCCAACGCCATCGCAGACCTACGCCCCTTTCGAGGTACAGCTCCGTCCAAATCCCGCGTCTGAGCTGGTCCGGGTCCAGCTAGAAACGCAGGTTTCGGCTTCCCTTCAATTGACTTGCCTGAGCCTCACGGGGCGCACGGTTTGGGAACAGCGTCTTTTTGCACCTGCCCATCAAGAGCAGGAGGTAGCTTTCGCGGTCCAAAGCTGGCCCAAAGGCGTGTACCTTCTGCGGGTTTCGGATGGCGATCATACCCACATCGAGAAGGTATTGGTTCGATAAGCCTCTATTTTCCGGGCTTTTGGATGGTTTCTACTGGTTTTCCGGTAGAAGAGAAACCTCATTTCTGCGTGTAGTATTTGGGACAGTAGCGTCACATCTTTGTAACAGATCAAACACAAACCCAGTAAGTCATTGCTCTTGGCTTCCACGTCCTACTTTTTCCCATGGAGGGAAACCTGTCCTGAGCAGTACGCACTGCTATTCCCTTGACTATCTGTATGATAGACGTTCTTTACACACGTTTCTTCATAACCAATCTGGAACGGTGGGGAGAATAACCTTCTCCCCGTTTTCTTTCTTTGGATGGGCAAAGTTGTGAGGATTTCCTACTGCCGGATTTTCAGGCCCAAACTTTGCATAGACGAACATTGATTTGCTGTTCCCTTTTTTGACCGTTGCACTTGCTGGGAGTTCCAGGTAATCTGCTGTACTCATTTTGTTTACCGAAAACCCCTGTTTCTGATGCTCAATTATTCACCCGATCTGTACGTAAGACGAAATGCGGAAGAGGCTTGCCAACTCTGTGTTCAATTGACCATTCCTGAAGGCTATCAATTGAATGGAATGAATCTCGCTTCTTCCCCGCACGATGAAGAAACCCCCTTTACCAGAAGTTTGGTGATTTCTCTACAGCCCAATGCTGATCAGGCTCAACCAAGCCGAATGAGCATGGAGTTGCCGATTTGCCCCAATTGGCAGGAACATCGCCAGGAATTGAAGCTGACCATCGTTTCAGTTGTTCAAGACCAGGATCAGGTCCTTCATGAAATGCGCACCCCCTTACGCACGTTAAAAGAAGTACGTACCGGTTCCTCCTGGTTTTCCTGGCGCAACCGCCGCATTGACGATCCTTCCCGTAGAATTCGCCGCTATCCACGTCCAGTTTTTTCTGATGATGACAGATAATGCCCCCTTTCTCAGAACCCAACCCTCGCCACAAGCATCTACTGATCTTTCCGCCTCAAAACCATCAGCGAGCTGCCAGGAGCCTATTGTTCCTGCTGAGCTTTTTGTTGGGATTGATTCCTGCCATGCAAGCCGAGACCACCATCCTACCCCTGCTAGAGCAAGCGGATGCCCTCAGTCAGCAATCGCCTGACTCAGCGCAACAACTTGCCAAACAAGCCCTGGAACTAGCCGAAATCCAGGCGGAGGACTCTCTGAGAGGAGAGGCCTGGCTGATCATTGGGCGATTGGCCCATCGCCAAGTCAACCTCAAAGAAGCTACCTGGGCCTTTCAACAGGCACTGGACATTTTTGATCGACTGGGAGCAACCAGAGGCATGATTCGGGCCTTTTCCGGCTTGGGGATCACCGCTCGCAAGGCTGGCGACCATCCCGGAGCCTTGATGTATTTCCGGCAGGGACTTGAATTGGCCCAAAAAGAAGCCGATCTAAAGGCCCAACTCTTGACCAATCTGGGTACCCTGCATGGTCGGTTACAAGAAACAGAACTGGCGATTCGCTACTTTTTGGAGGCCAAAGTTTTGCGAGAGCAGCAGGGCGATAGTTTGGGCCTGGCAATCTTGGCGAACAATTTGGGGAATCTGTACTACCTGGAACAAGATTTTGGCTTGGCAGAAGGAGCCTACCTCGAGGCCCTCTTGATCTATCAGGAATTGGGAGACCAACGGAGATTGGGCCATACCAACGGCAATTTGGGCAACCTCGCGGTGATCGACGAAAATTGGAAACTGGCGGCGGAATACTATCAGGCGGGCTTGAAAATCGCTGAAATTCAGCAAGATCCCTTGGCACAAGTGCAAATTGGGACGGAACTAGCCATGGTTTGGGAAATGATGGATCAGTCCAGCAAAGCCCAGCAACTGTGGAATCGTCTGCTTCCGATGACTCGGGAGTTAGGGGATGCTGAAACGGAAACGGAACTGCTGCGCTACCTCAGTGAGAGCATGTTTCTAAACGGACAGGCACAAACGGCTTATGAACTCCTGCAACAAGCGCATGATTTGGGGGACAGCCTTCAGGCGACCTATAATGAGGAACGCATTGCAGAGCTGAGCCTTCAGTATGACATGGAGCGCAAGGAGCGGGAACTGGCGGAATCTCGCCTTGATTTGGAACAGGCCCGCCACCGTCAATATTTGCTTGGCGCAAGCCTGATCGTGGTCTTGATCGTGCTGTTGATGGTAGCCATGCGAATGCGAGACCACCAACGGCAGCGAGTAGTTCAGCAAGAACTTCACTTTCAGCGAGAAGAATTGAATCGGCAGGTGGTGCTGGATTTGTTGAAAGCGCAGGAGGTGGAATCTTTGAACGCCATGTTGATTGGGAAAGACCAGGAACGCCAGCGAATCGCGGCAGATTTGCACGACAGTCTGGGCGGCACGCTAGCCGCAGTAAAGGTTTCGCTCTTTACCCTGCGCAAAAAAATGGACCCCATTCCCCCCGAAACCGATCAAGCCTACGAACACACTCGGGTGCTATTGGAGGAAGCCTATCGAGAAGTGCGGCGGATCTCCCATGATTTGGCGGATGTGCACATTCACCACCAAGGTCTCGCAAAAGCCCTGCATTCCCTTTGTGAAACGATGGAAGAGCATTCCGGGCATCATCTGCAATGGGAGATTGGCAGCCTGGAAGACCTCCGAATGGACAGTCAAGCAGAGGTGCAAATCTACCGCATCGTTCAGGAGTTGTTTCACAACATCATCAAACATGCCAAAGCCAATCGGGTCAGCCTCCAGGCTTCTTTGCACCGGGATCGACTCAATATCCTGGTAGAAGACAATGGGGTAGGCTTTGAATACGATCCCGTGAATGATTCTCCCGGCATTGGTCTGACAACCATTCAACAACGAGTTCGCCAATTGAAAGGAACCGTAGAAATTGATTCCGAACCGGGACAAGGAACCACGGTGATTTTGGATGTGCCGAGGTGAATACAGGGGATAGGGCGCAGAGATCAGGGGGCAGGGAACAGGGATCAAGTGGTAGATCCGAATTGCATTCGGTCAGTGCTTTGAACAGGGATCAAGGTTTCCCGGTTCTCGGGACTTCACTTCGTTCAACAAGGTTCAATTGTGGCGCGAAATTGCATTTCGCAAGAATCAAGTGCCAACGCATGCTTCTGGGGGCTTCTAGCATTTCTCTGAACCCCTCCTTTTTTGCAAAAACTCTTCTCCCTAAGGGAGACTTGAAAAATAACTTCCTCTTTTCGCGTAGATATTTCTTTCCAGATCAAGGAAGAAAAACCGAATTTGGCGGGCCAAATCGCGAAACTTTGGGAAAAAGGGACCCAAAGATGAGCCTTGACGATGAGATGGGAAGAAAGAACGAGTGAAAAGGTCCAAGTTATTTTTTGAGTATCCCTAAGACAAGGAAAAAAGCGATCTCAGCGTTATTAACCTAGATTCTGACCCCAGAAATCATTTACTCCCGTTCCCTGAACCCCAACCCTATGATTCGTATCCTCATCGCCGACGACCATCAATTATTTTCCGATGCCTTGGGGCGGATGTTGGCTGATGAACCGGAAATAGAGGTAGTCGGAACTGTCAGCAGGGCGCAGGATACTTTCGCGAAGATCGAATCCTTGCGCCCCGACATCGTATTGATGGACATTCGCTTCAAAGCAGGGGAAATGGATGGATTGGCCGGAGCGGAAGCGATTGATGAAGCTTTCCCATTTGTCAAGGTGATTTTGTTGACCAGTCTCAACCGGGGCAAAAGCATTGCGAGGGCCTTGCGCTCTCAGGTGAGCGGCTATTTGCTGAAAGACGCGGAGGGCGACCAATTACTCAAAGCCGTGTGGGCCGTGCATCGAGGGGAGACCTATTATGGGTTTGAGGTGATGAAAACCCACCTGGATTATGTGCGCAAGCAACACCAGCAAGGGAATGGGATTCGTCTGACTGGCCGGGAAAAAGAAATCCTGCAGCTGTTGGTAGAAGAGAAAAGCACCTCCGAAATAGGAGATCAACTGTGTATTGGGGAAGCAGGCGTCGAAACCCACCGCCGAAATCTTCGACGCAAATTGGGGGTAAAAAATACCGCTGGCCTCGTGAGAGAAGCCATCATCAAAGACCTGGTAGAACTAGACCATTACCAATGATTCACCTTCTGTTGGCAGACCATCATGCGCTCTTTCGGGAAAGTTTGCAGCGCGATCTGGTATCCGAGCCGGATATGAAGGTCGTTGCGCAGTCCGACGATGCGGAGGAGACGGTGGGATTATTGGGACATAAACTGATCGATGTCGTGCTGCTAGATGTACAGTTGGCGGGAAAGGAGCGGCTAGAGATTGCGGAACAAATCCTGGAGATCTGCCCCGCGACCGAAGTCTTGATTCTCGGCTTTCAACTGGAAGAAGGGGTGCTGGAGCAAGCCCAGAAGCTAGGGGTGGCTGGCATTGTCTCCAAAGGGGCTCGCCAAGAAGCTTTGCTGGATCTGATCCGAAAAGTGTATCGGGGGCTAGATGAATTTGCCATCCTGCCTGCTGCCGATACCCCGGTTCTGTTAACCGAAAAAAATCAGCTGCCTCCTCTGGCATTCACCTTCACCGAACGGATTGTGCTTCAATTATTGGCGGAAGGATTCGGTCCCCAACAAATTGCCCAACAATTGGGACATCGCCTCCATACCATAGAAGTCCATCGTCGAAACCTCCTCGCCAAATTGGGGGTGCTCAAAGACGGAGATCTCATTCAGCAAGCCGTACATTTGGGTTTGATTGCTGGGAAATGGGAGGCATCAGAGGAAAAATAACTGGTTCTCTGACGATTTTAAGTGGGAATCATCCTGTACCGCTCCCGCTATTTTTGTTACAGACAAATGTAAGCCCTCCTGATAGCAGGAAGGGGAGTTAGACCGACTACTACGACCTCGGTCACACTTTTTTTGATTTTTTTCAGGCAAGCGTTGATGTTTGATGGAAGAGGTCCGTCTAAAGGGGCAAATACAAACAAGCCCTATTACCCGATTCAATTTATCTGACAATAACCTAAACCTGATCATTATGAAGCGCATCATCGAATTTCTCAGCCAGCCTTTTAGTTCTTCAACTAACGCACAGCGTGCAAGCGTAGGCAGCCGCGGGATCAATGACAAGGAAATGGAACCTCAGACGACTTCTTCCAATCCTTCCCTTCCCGATCCGGACAAACAAAACGGAGAAAAAGGGGAGGGAAACGACAACAATAGCTCAGGGAATTAAGCCCCTCTAACTCAAACAAACACAACCTTCACCCCCGCTGCCGCCTTCTGTTCCACAGCCAGGCGGCAGTTGCTATTCCTACCAGCCCCAATACGCCTGCCAAGAGCCACGGCCAATTTCTGTCCATAGGCACCGGTTTGCTATCCCCAATCAACACCAGGGCCGCCCAAAAAAATGGATGGTCATCTGGAGCAGAATCGAGGTAGGCCAATTTCGCCTGCCGAAGCGCTTCATCTTTGGAGATGCCTGCCTTGAGTTGGTCGAAGAAGGCGGTAACAATCTGCTCGGTGGCTCGATCATCTACCTGCCACAGGCTCATGACGATGTTGGCACAGCCAGCGTATTTGAAGGCCCGCGCTAGAGAATAGATTCCTTCCCCCCGCACCATTTTTCCTCGACCCGTATTACAAGCCGAAAGCACCACCAATTCGGTATTGAGCCGGAGGTTGTACAATTCATAGGTGTGCAAAAAGCCATCATTGTCAGCAGGTGGTCGAATGTCGCAGCGAGGGGGGGTAAAGGCCAGCCCTGAATAGCCGGAATCAGCCTTGGCAAACCCACTGATATTTTCCCCAGGGGTGAATGCATGCATCGCCAAATGCAGAACCCGGTATTTGTTGCTGAGCTTGCGAAAGGTTTGTTCGGTAGCTTCTTCGTTTAGAAAAGCTTTGCCTCCGATCGAATTGGCGACAGCATTGACTTCTTGTTTATTGAATACCAAGGGAAGGTAGTCAGTGAGGCAATCGGTTACTGGATTTTCTTCTGGCCTGGGATAATGGGGGGCAAAACCCGCATACGCCCGGCGATTGAGGGGAATATTGGGGTGATCCAGGAAAAAACTGGCCGTGTATTCGTAGCGAATCGGGAAGGAGCGAATCAAGTAAGGCAGCTGATAATACACCACCGGAGCGTCTGCTGAAGGGCGTCGATCCAGCAACAGTTCGAAGGGGAGAAATCCCAATTTGCCATCTGGGATGACGAGCAGGTGATACTGTGGATATTGGTCGAGATTGGGCAGCAATCCCTGGTATAAAAGGTACGCTTGGTCAATGTACTCCTGAAAAAAAGCAGGACTTTTCGCCCCTTGGGAATACCGCCTCGGATCGGACAAATTGGCCAGGAACTGATGTAGCGCCTCATCCAAGTCCTCGGTGTGTTTCACTCGATGAAGTTGAATCTTCTGACCGGAAATTTCGAAGATGTACAACGCCTTTTCCCCTCGGAAATACGCATACATCACCGTTTGCTCCTTGGTCAATTTCTGCTGTAGGGCCTCTGGATTAACGGTGGTGAGGTCATATTTCAACTGGTAGTATTCCGGGTATCCTTCTTCCAGATTTCGGATCAATTCATAATAATTCTGGCGATATCCAATGGCTTCTGCTTCTAAGGCTTCGAGTTTGGGATTGGTGGGTTGCCCGTTTGCTTGCTGAGTCGCCTGGGTTTGGGCATCCAAAATCTGCCGTCGGTTTAGCTCCATTTTTTTGCGGAGATACTCAATGCTATCCAGCAGTGTGGGAGGCAAACCCGCAAATTCCTGGGCCTGAATCTCATTCAGCGCCTCTCGCAGCAACAAGGCTTTGCTGTTTTCTGCGAAACGAAAGGCTTCGTGCAAATAGGTGTCATCCTGTTTGAGCAAATACAATTGCCGGCAGGTTTCAATGGCGTTTTCATAATATTCTTTGGCCGATCCTACGAGAATCTCCTTTGCACCGGGGCTTTCTAAGCCTATGCGGATGCTATCTAGGAGTTGAATGGCAAGAGAAAACGACGCATACGCCTCGGTCAAAGAGGGTTGGTTTTCCGTGTTCTGGTACGCCTCTAGCGCAATGTTGCCTTTGTAGCCCAAGGCTTCCCAGAAGAGTGGCTGGTTGTACACCCGACTCAATTCTTGTTGGCTTCCTTCGGTGTAAAGCAAGGCCAAGGCCTGATCGAAATATTCGGAGGCTTGCGGATAGGCTTTTTCTTCTGCATAAATCAAGCCCTTGAGCATCTGAACGCGGACCACCGTGGGGTGCCGCTCCGGGTAGAGGGCTTTGGCAAGTTGCTGAGCCTGATCCAACCAATATTTTCCCTCTGCATATTTTTGCTGCTGTTTATAAATGTTCGCTCGATTGAGATACGAGTCCAATAAACGAGCCTGCATGTTGGTGCCAGATTGCTGCGAAAGCTGCTCGATTTTTTCGAGGTAGGTGAGTGCTTGCGAATAGTCGCTGTACCTCTGATAAAACGCGCCAAAATTCAGGTACACATTGGCCAGTGCATCGAGATTTCTGGAGCTTCTCGGAAGCCGGAGTTGGATCTCCAGCGAAGCTTCGTAATTCTGCCTGGCCGCTAAACTGTCTCCTTTGGTGAAATACGCCCGCCCCAGGTCCATATAGGCTGCTGCTAGCCCCAGAGAATCAATGGAAGAGGAATTGCGAAGAATTTCCAGCGAACGGCGATAGTAATCAATGGCAGAACTATACTCTTTCTTCTCAATCAATACCGTCGAAAACATCGAATAGGCATTCTGAAAAATGGCATTCCAAGTTTCCCGTGAATAACGCCCTTCAAGATCTGCTTTCTGGGCGAATTCCAGTAATTCCAGCCCTTCTCGCAGCAAGGCTTCTGCTTCCGTGAGTCGGCCGATTCGTCCCAGATTGTAGCCGTAGTTGAGATGAGAACTCGCCACACTATATCGAGAAAAAGAATCGGGGATGGCCACCTTGATCTCATGGGCTTTCTCAAATAGAGAGGCTGCCTCGTAAAAGTCTGTTTGCTCGGATCGGGAATTGGCCAGACGGCCGTAGGCTTTTGCCAACTCTGGATCAAGCGTGGAGAGATGTTCTTCGCCTTGGCGAATCGCTTTCTGCATCAGCTGTTCTCCCTGCCCCTGCTTTCCCTCCCGAAAGAGCTTGCGCCCGTTCTTGCTGAGTTGACTGATTTCTGCCGACCATTTGAGAGAATCGGAAGGAGGAGGTTGCGCGATCAAAGCATGGAAGCTTCCCCATCCGGCTTGAGCAAGAATGAACAGCCAGATGATGCAGCTAGGCCGGAAGGTTTTCAGCATTGATCAAGCGGTTTTTCCTATTGCGCAAGGAATTTCGTACTTTTCCACTCCAAAGATCGGATATTTTTATCAGAATACACTCACCCCAGCGATATGAGTAGTGCAAGACAATCTTTCCAGGCCCGCCACGCCAAAACGCGTCGGTGGAAAAAAAGTCGGGCCAAAAGAGCCAGCCGCCAGATGCCTAGCCCATCGCCTGGCCTAGCTCGGCCCCGTGGCATCAATGACAAGGTGATGCCGCCTCAAACGACTCCTTCTAATCCCAGCCTCCCCGAAGACGACGATTAAATCGCCTACATGCAACGCCTGTTTCGCTCATTTCTCCTTGGCTTTTTTCTGTTTTTCTGCGCTTCTTCTTTGTTTGCTCAATATTATGGCTCTCCAGCTCCCGGTGTCAATGGAAGTTGGGCCGTAGGTGTGCACCTCATGGGCTCGCAAGTCCAGGGAGACGTAGATCCCGCTGGCTTGGGGGTTGGAGCAGGGATTTTTGGCCAGAAAAATATCTCCCGTCACCTGGATCTGAAAATTGCTTTTTTTGCTGGACAAAATCAGGGCTTGGATCTGGAGCCTAGTACTGGCTTTCGGTTGAATCCTGCTCCAACCCCCAAGCCAGCGGGATCTACGTCTCCCTGGACTTG
>JBCCCJ010000060.1:0-10662 GCA_039033615.1 Bacteroidota bacterium | reverse complement strand
GCTGGAGTGGTTCGCTGAAGACGAAAACATCTCAGGAATCACCGTATGTGATGCAGGGTGTGGGGTAGGCAGTCTCAGCATCCCACTGGCGAAAATGGGCGCGAAAGTCTACGCCAGTGACATTTCAGAGAAAATGGCGGATGAAGCCGCCGTTAGAGCTCAGAAAGCACTAGCTGATGAGCTCAGTGAAGAGAAAATGCCTGAGTTTGAGGCCAAAGACCTGGAAGCGATTGGACATGGAAAGAAGAAAGGTAGCCATTTTTGTGAAAGAAAAATCAGATGGGAGAGCTTGATGCCTGCCTTTGTCAAGGATTCAGGGATTTTGTTCCGAAAAAGGGGAAGAGATTCCGGGCTCACAGCTGGTATTGTTCCGAGAAATGATCCTCTGCCCCCTGGTTGTACAAAGTTGATAAAGAGGCGGTTTCAAGCACATCCCAGCAGACCGAACTCCATCCGAAAGTGGGATGGAAATCTAGTGCTGCGTCAAGCCAAAAATGTCAAAAGAACCCTAAACTCTTTTCGACATCTCTGCGTTGAAAAATCCCTCGTTTGACCCGCCAAACTCGGGTTTTCCGCCTTGATCTGTAAAAAAGTCTTCGACCGCCTACCCCACATTTTCCAGTTGACAAAGCACTAGTTTGTTTTTTCGGGAGAAATCCAGATATTTGCAGTCCTGTTTTGGGAAAGCTACGCGCTTCCTGATCAAATCTTGTAGAACGCATTTAATATTCGAATATCATGTCCAAAGTGTGCGACGTAACGGGCAAGAAAACCATCTCTGGTAACCACGTTTCCAAAGCCCACAACAAAGTAAAGCGCCGTTTTTATCCCAACCTGATGAAAAAGCGCTTCTACGTACAGGAAGAAGATCGCTGGGTAACGCTGAAAGTTTCTGCTCACGCCCTGCGCACCATCGACAAGCGCGGAATCTATGCCGTCATTCAAGAAATGCGGGCCAACGGACAAAAGGTCTAACTGCCGCCTGTTTTTTCATGATATCAACCAGGACTCAAATTACTTGCAGGTAATTTGAGTTCTGTTGCATTTACCCCCTTCCTTTTCCCAAAGCAACGAATCTCCGGGCCTGATCGTCTGTACTGGCAAGTTCACCGACCACTCTGGTCCTTTTCCTTTCCAACTATGAGTTTTCTGCCTACTCCTGTTTTGCGTTTTCTTGGGCTGGCAAGCCTGCTGGTTGTATTGAGTGGGGGCATCCCTGACTCTCTCTCGGCTCAGTCGATGAGTCGGTCTGGAATGGCTGCTCCGCTTGAAGACAAAGCTTCTTTTCGGAAATTCCCCTGCGGAGGCGATCCCATTTTCGACCAGCGTTTCAATGGATTTTCGATTCCTTCCGGCTGGACCACGCTCGATGAGGATGGGCTTTCTCCCAATGACAACATCGACTTCCTGGTTTCAAATGGTGGATGGCAGTCCGTGGTTGATTTCAAGGACAGTACCGGGCAGAATCGCCTCCTGGCTTCTCCTTCCTGGTACGACAACGATGCCGGACCCAGTGATGATTGGCTCATCAGCCCTCAGATCGTCAATCTCCCGGCCAATGTCTGCCTGTCCTGGTATGCTTATTCTCAGGATGCAGAGTTTGGAGAAAAGTACGAAGTTCTGATTTCTACCACTGGCAATTCACCAGCTGCTTTCCTGGCGAATGATCCGCTCTTAGAAGTGGAAGAAGAGAGCAGCCTGTTTACCTATCGGAATTTGGATCTTTCTGATTATGCTGGGCAAGACATTTATGTGGCCTTTCACCACATCTCTGACAACCAATTCATTCTTGCGCTGGATGACATTCGCATCGCGGAGGTAAAAGAGGTAGACATGGCGATGTTTCTCATTGATCCGATTGTCTCACCTTCCAATGAAGAAGTTACCCTTTCTGGCGCAGTCATCAATCGGGGGTTGACCGACATTGATCTGGATTCCGTCGAATTGGCCATCTCCTACTCTATCGACGGAGGAGACGCGGAAGAAAATGTCTTCTTACTTTCTTCCTTGCTGGAAGTCAACGATACCTTGACCTTCGAGCATGATAGCACCTGGACCCCTACTGATGATGCTGTATACCGCATCAAGTTCTGGATCGAGGCCATCCCAGGAGATGATAACCAAGCCAACGATACCCTGGCCGTTTGGCAAGGTATTGGAACTTTGACCAGCAATGAAGGAGAAACCTCGCTTCTCAGCGCCCAAGTGTTTCCCAACCCCAGTTCTGGAGTGATCCACCTTCATCTTCCAGCTCCCCCTCTCGACAATCAGTTGAGGGTGATCGATGAGATGGGAAGAGAAGTTCGCCAATTGCTTCTCCCTTTTTCCGCAAATGATGGGTATCAACTTTCCATTCAAGAATTGCCACCTGGGAGGTATGTATTACTCTGGCAAACGGAACAAGGCGCCTGGCAGTCGCTTCGGGTGGTTCGGGCCGCCAATTAGGACGTTGGAGCAGAAGCCACGATTGCCTGCCACACTTCCTTCCAGAAGCCTTTTGGAACGGCGATCACCACCATCAACGCATACCAGATCAGCATCCAGCTCACCCTGGCCTGCAGCCGATCAAACACATTGGCGAGGGAAGCGGTGACAAAAGCATTGACGATGATGCCGCCGAGTACCACCCAGGCAAACAAGGTGAAAGCAGGTGGCAAAGACAGTCTGCGCCCTCGACTAAGTCCCAAGAGTCCCCATATACAAAGGCTGAGGAGCGTGGCTAACCGATTGAGGTCTTGGACCAAGTCTATTTCCAGGCCTTGGCCCCACAAATTTTCGTTTTGACGCGAGTTGAGGTAAGGCGATAATTCATGCGGAAGGTATTTGGCCACTTTTTGGTAGGGGGAACTATTGGGATTGGCGTACCAGCCTGTGATCAGTCCCGATCCTACGTCGATTTGAAAGAGTTGGGCCAAACCAGAGGTGAAGCCTCGATAGACAAACATGCCGAGGTGCTTAGGACTCCGAGCAATCCCCCATAGGATCTGCATATATGCTTGTCTAGAGCCTTCCCACCCTCCCTGTTGGTAGAGGGGGCTGTCCAGGTTCCAAAGCAATTCCCGATTGTTTGCCGGCAATTCATCCTTGTAGGGACACAATGCATAAGAATTCTGCCCACAGCGGTCCTCCAAAAATTGCTTGAGTACGCCACTGTCCAACATTCGTCCCATCAAATAGACATGGCTGCCTTGTGTGATCCGAAAAGAATCGCTGTAGGCGTAGTTCACCAGCGAGCCACATACCAGCGAGCCAACCAATACTCCAGCAGCCAATTTCCAACGGATTCGCTGCGCCATAGACTCTGGCAACCAGCTGCGCCATTTCGCCAATAGGATCAACAAAAAGGTTAGCCCAGCAATGAGGTAATGTGAGAAGTGGACGTTTACAGCCATGATTACCACTGCCGCCAGCAGCATTTTCTTCCAGAGGGGCAATTCCCGATGCAGCAGTAGCAAGGTCATGCCCAACAGGGACAGGGGGGTGAATACATCAGGCATCAATTGGCTGGTGTACCAACCCAGCCCACTGATCATGCTCAAAATGATCACGAGCAAAGCAAACAAGCGGATACGCATGGTCGGCAATACCCAGCGACAACTTTCCCAGAGGACCCAAGTCACGGCTATCGCTTGGAAGAGAATGGGCAGCCACAAGGTCAGCCCCAAACTACTGCCGAGTAGAAAAAGGCCATAGGCAATGGGCCGATCTTTGGGGACAAATCCTTCCCAACCACTTTCGATATAGGTTCCGGTATCCGAAAAAACCAGGGGATACCCATTGTAGCAGGCAGGACCAAGCAGGGCGAGAAGGACCACACTCCAGATGAGAAGGGATTTCATAGCGAGGAGAACTTGCGGGCAGCTGGTTACCCATGAGCCAATCAAGTTACACAAAACTGCCAAATAGCCCCATCAATCTGTAGGTGGGGCTATTTGGCAGCTAGCTCTCATAAGGAAGAAAAACAGGGAGTCCCTATCTACCTGCTGCTAGGAAACTCAGTTCTTATGGTTTTCCTCAATCTCCTTCATTTTCTCTCCCAACTCCTCGGCGGCTTCCTTGATGCGATCCAAAGCCCCACTATTTTCCAGGTCCTTCACAAAACTGCGGGCGGCTTTTTCAAATTCTGGCAAGGCTTTTTCAATTTCAGGGAGAAATTCATTGGTGAGTTCATTGCCGACCGTCTCTACGAACTTGGCATTCTCCTTCATCATTTCGATGTACATGTCTTGGTTCTCCGTAATCTCCTCTATCACCATCTCTTTATGTTGCATCACTTCGTAGGTGAAGGTTTGAGACCAGATCTTGACCTTTTCTTCATCGGTAAACTCCTCTTCAAATTGGGGGTATTCTTCCTCTAGGAGAAATTTCAACTCCTCATTTTTCTCTTCCCAATCATCGGAGCTATACGCTTTGTGCTCTTCTTGTACCTCTTCCATGAACCCATCAAATTGATGGAGGTATTGGGTTTTCGTGGCGGTACAACTCATCATCAGGAGGGCGATGCCGAGCATCCAGACAAAAGACTTCATGTAATTCATTGATTTGTTGCGAAAGTTGATGTGCTAACGAAGCCAATCGGCAGAGATTGTGGATGGCGTAGCTAGCAAAGGAATTCTTGGGGGAAAGATCGGAATTGTCACCTGGAAGTTGGAACTTGCTCATGAGGACAATTGCCCCTTTTCTTATGAACCTAGCTCCTCCATCCAAAAGAAAATGCTCTCCTCATAGTCAAATCGGGATAAATCCTGTAATTTTGGCATCCAAAACCACGCTTACATGCAATTTTCACAATTAGTCAGCTCATTAGCAGAATCGGCCACCCTGGGGATCGCCAAAAAAGTACGCGAACTCAAGGCAGGCGGCCGGGATGTCATTGGTCTCACGTTAGGAGAGCCAGATTTTGATACGCCTTCCCACATTCGCGCTGCTGCCAAACAAGCCCTGGATGATGGCTTTACCCACTATCCCCCGGTTTCTGGCTATCCAGCCTTGCGAGATGCCATCGTCACCAAATTGAAACGCGACAACGGCCTTTCTTACACGAGCAAACAAATTGTGGTTTCTACAGGTGCCAAGCAGTCCCTCTTCAATGTGGTGATGGCCTTGGTCAATCCGGGCGAAAAAGTAGTCATTCCCGCTCCCTTCTGGGTTTCGTATCAGGCCATGTGCCACCTCGCTCAAGCGGATCTGCATCTGATTCAGACCGACATTGCTGCTAGCTACAAAGTTACGCCCGAGCAATTGGATGAGGCACTCCCCAACACCAAACTGCTTTTCCTCAACACGCCTTCCAACCCTACTGGCAGCATGTACAGCAAGGCAGAATTGGCGGCTTTGGTGGAAGTCATCGAAAGATACCCCGAGACCTACGTGATCTCCGATGAAATTTACGAATACATCACCTACGACATGGAGCACGTGAGCTTGGGCAGTTGGGACAGCATTTTTGAGCGGGTCATCACGGTGAATGGCTTTTCCAAAGGCTTTGCCATGACTGGCTGGCGACTCGGCTACATCGCTGCGCCATTGGAGGTAGCAGCCATGTGTGAAAAATACCAGGGACAGTGTACCTCTGGCGCCAACGCCTTTGCTCAGATGGGCGCTGTTGCGGCTTTGACCGAAGATCTCGCACCTACCTATGCCATGCGGGATACCTTTCGGACGCGCCGGGATAAGATGTACCAGGATCTGAAAGCCATTGAAGGTCTAGAGGTCATTTTGCCAGAAGGTGCCTTTTATTTCTATCCTGACCTAAAGCATTTCCTCGGCAAAAAATCGCCAAACGGACAGGTACTCAGCGATATCGAACAGCTATGCCTGTACCTGATTGACGAAGAAGGTCTGGCCTTGGTACCAGGGAATGCCTTTGGGACAGAATCTCACGTTCGGATTTCCTACGCATACAGCAACGAGGATCTGAAAAGCGGAGTCTCTCGTCTGGCCAGTGGCTTGTCCAAACTGAGCTAATTGCATGAGTCCTGCTGACTTGCTCCATGCCTGTCAATCCAGCCGAATTCTGGTGCTGGGAGACTTGATGTTAGACCGCTACCTCTGGGGAAAGGTCGAGCGCATTTCTCCAGAAGCGCCCGTCCCGGTGGTGGAAGTCTATGAAGAAGAAAGTCGATTGGGCGGCGCTGCCAATGTCGCCCTCAATCTCCACAGCATGGGAGCGACTCCCCTGCTGTGGGGCATCATTGGTTCAGAAGAAAGTGGTCGCCAATTGCGAACCCTCGCTGCGGAAAACAGCTGGCCAACGAATGGCCTATTGCAAAGTGAAGATCGACGCACCACCGTCAAAACCCGAGTGATTAGCGGGAGCCAGCAAATGCTACGGGTAGATAAGGAAGACACCTTTCCACTCACTACCCGAGAACAGCAGCAATTGGAAATCGGTCTTTTCGCTGCATTGGAACAAGCGGATGCGATCGTTTTTCAGGATTACGACAAAGGGCTCCTCAGTCCCATCCTGATTCAACGAGTCCTTCATAAAGCCCAGCAGTTGGGCATACCGAGCCTGGTGGATCCCAAATTTCGCCAATTCTGGGCCTATACAGGTTGCACCCTCTTCAAACCCAATCTAAAGGAACTCAACGAAGGGCTTAGCGAGCGATTCGACGCTACCGATATCCATGGATTACTAGACGGAGTAGCGCAGATGCAAGAGCGCATGCCTCACCACATCAGTCTGCTTACTCTGGGAGCAAACGGAGCGTTGCTGGCCGAATCAGGAGCTGAACCCATCCATGTACCCGCCCATCCCCGAGCGGTGGCGGATGTATCCGGTGCCGGAGATACCGTCATTGCCATGCTGGCCCTTGGCTTGGCCAATCAACTGCCCGCTCTGCAAGCAGCCCAATATGCCAATCTAGCTGGCGGCTTGGTGTGTGAGTCTGTGGGGGTAGTACCTATCACTCCTGAGGTGTGGCTCAAGGCCGTGGAAAGAGAACTTGGCGGATAAAAAAATTGTGGTAACAACCAACTTTGGTGCTACCACAACCTTCAACGTAGACTCGTTGCTCTGAGAGGAAGGACGCTGTAATCAAGACATATATAGAACGGCGGAATTGGCAAAATATTTCCGAAGCAATCATTTTTCTGGAATTGCTGTCTTTTTAGATTCTGGGAGCATTATTTTTGAGGAGAATTTCTTTGCTCTCATATGTCTTCCCACACTCCATTTCTGAAACCCATCCATGTCCTAGGCCTCGCTCTGATCGTGAGTCTAGGGCTGCGGTTGCCGTTTGTGGGGGTCACCTTCTTCAGTGTCGACGAAGCCGTGAGTGCTGTGGCAGGCACCACCATTCTGGATGGCGGTCTTCCCTATCGGGATGCCCTGGATCATCGGGGGCCATTGACCTACTATGCTTATGCGGGTCTCTTTGGAGCCTTTGGGACCACCGACATGCTGATCATTCGACTTGCCTATTTGGGCTTGATTCTACTGATCCAAGCAGGCATTTTTTGGCTAGGAAACCGATTAGCGAATGCCTGGATAGGTGCATGGGCAAGTCTGATCTACGGGATCTTTTCCTGGACCAATCCCTACCATGAGATGTGGGCTGCTCATACCGAATGGCTCCTCACCGCTGGTTCTCTGCTCGCGTTTGCCTGTTTGTTGGTCTATCAAGAGCGAAAACAGATGAGTTGGTTGGTATTGGCTGGGGCGTTGTGGGGGTTGGCCAGTCTTTCCAAACAAGTGGGCATCCTCGAAATGGGAGCGGCGGGTCTGTGGCTGGCGACGCTGCAATGGAGAAAGAAAAGGTGGCGGCAACTATGGATACAAGGCCTCAGCATAGGGCTGGGATTTGGCATCGTAGTTGGCGGCATGATCGCCTACTTCTGGTCTCAGGATGCCTGGGCCGATTGGTGGCAGTATGTCTGGGCCTATAATACCGACTACTACGTTCCCGAAGTTGCGGGTACGAGACGCTGGATCAATAGCGCCAAGCTTCTGGTGGCATTTTTTCTAAATAAGCCCCTCTTGCTTTTTTTATTGGGCGTGATCGTTGTTCGGTTCAGACACATGCCCTGGAAAACGCAAGGCTGGCTCTGGGCTTGGTTTGCGGGTACGCTGCTAGCCGCAATGGCTGGCGGACGAGTCTTTTTGCACTACCTCATCCCGGCTCTGGCTCCGATGAGTCTCCTCGCGGCCCTCGGCCTCCAAGCCTTTTGGCAATCGCGCCCTGCCTGGTTATCGCTTCAAAAAGCCCTTGTCCTGGCTGGCCTTGGAGTGAGCATTTCCCTGGGCACGACCTTCTATCGCTATGGCTATCTGGCCCAAGAAGATTTGTCCATCACCGAATTCGCCCCTTTTGTTCCCTACCTTCAAAGCGAGAGTCAGTCCAATGATCGCCTCTTCGTCTGGGGGTTTGCGCCAGAGTTGTACCATCTGAGCGAACGAAAGCCAGCCAGTCGATTCTCCTTTTGTAATGTTTTGACCGGACACATCCCAGCGGGCAATGAAGCCAAGTCCGACACCCGCTATGCCATCCTCCCTGGCGTCTGGGACACCCTCCAGCAAGACCTTTCTCAACAATGGCCCATGTTCCTCATCGACACCCAACCTGCCGACTACCGCGCCTACGGCAAATATCCTCTCACCCAAACTCCCCTCTGGGAGTGGATGCAAGGGCGCTATCAATTGGACCAGGCATTTCACCGCCAACATCCAGAAGCCATTTTTCACCTATATCGCTTGCAACCATGACCCCACGCATTGACATCATCGGCGGAGGAGCCAGTGGCCTCGCTTGTGCGCACGAATTGTCTCTGGCAGATTTCCCCTTGGAGATTCACCTCTGGGAAAGCGAATCTCAGCTAGGAGGATTGGCGGGCAGTTTCGAGACGCCTCACTTCCGGGTGGAGAAATTCTACCATCACATTTTTAAGCGAGACGAAGCCATTCAACAGCTGATTCGGGAGATGGACCTGGAATCAGAGCTGGTCTGGCAGGCTGCGGCCACGGGTTCCTACTACTTCTCTCAGCCCTACCGCCTTTCCGCGCCCCTGGATTTACTTCGCTTCAAACCGCTCCCCTTTCTGGACCGAATTCGCATGGGCTTGCTGGTGTTGCATGCCCGGACGGTGAAAGATTGGCGCAAACTCGACGACACCACCGTCAAGGATTACATCGTTCGCATCGCAGGAAAAAAGGTGTATGAAGTCGTCTGGGAACCTTTGTTGAAGGGGAAGTTTGGTCCATACGCTGAATCGGTTTCTGCGGCTTGGCTGTGGTGCAAGTTGGTAGATCGAGGTGGTTCCCGAAATGCCCAGGGGTTTGAATACCTGGCCTACCTAAAGGGAGGCATGGGCCGCCTATTTGAAGCTGTGGGCAAGGAATTGGAGCGTAAAGGTCATCACATTCATCGGGGAGAACGCATTCAGGGATTGCTCACCGAGGGAGACCAAGTCACGGCCATCCAAACGGAGCAGGCGACCCATCCGACCAACTGGGTCATCGCTGCGAATCAGGTACCCGACCTTGTGTCCTTACTTCCTCAAGCACAGGCAGCCTATCAGGAGCAGCTAGACCGAATTGGGTTCCTCGGCAATGTCTGCCTGGTCTGGAGCCTCGATCAATCCCTATCCGAGTTCTACTGGACCAATGTGACTGATCCATCGGCACCTTTTGTCGGGGTGGTAGAACAGAGTAAATGGACCGGGACGCAAGAATTTGACGGCCAGCATTTGGTGTATCTTTCCGCCTACGTACCTCCGGGAGATGATCGGATGACTCTTTCGGCGGAAGCGCTAACGGAACGTTACCTTCCTTTTGTGCAAAAGATGTTTCCCCATTTCCAGCCAGATAGCATCCTGGACCAATGGGTCTGGCGAGCCGAATATGCCCAACCCGTGGTAACCGTTGGCTACCGACACCTTGTTCCGGCAGAACAAAGCCCCCTGAAGAATTTGTTTCTTTGTACCATGGCTCAGATCTATCCCAATGATCGACAGGTCTCCAATGGTATCGGGCGGGGCAGAGCCCTTGCCAAGCAGTTAATCACAAAGATTTCTCCTCACCTTACCCCTGCGCCATGAATCCGGACCCTCGCAGCATCAGCCTGATCATTCCCATTTTCAATGAGGAGGAAGTGTTGCCTCAATTGTTGGCAAGGCTTTGGGCGGTCGCAGATCAGTGGAACCGCCCTTACGAAATCATTCTGGTTGACGATGGTTCTACTGATGCATCGGTTTCCCTCATTCGTACTCTGGCAAAAGGGCGACCCGAAGTGAAACTGCTTCATCTTTCCCGGAATTTTGGGCATCAAGCGGCCATCTCTGCAGGCTTGCAAATAGCTTTGGGGGCAGCAGTCATTCTCCTGGACGGAGACCTGCAAGATCCGCCAGAGGTATTAGAGGAGTTCATCGCCAAGTGGGAGGAAGGCTACGAGGTGGTCTATGCCATTCGCACCAAACGCAAAGAAGGGCCTTTCAAGCGACTGATGTACAAAGGCTTCTATCGCATTCTGCGCCGAATTAGCGATTTAGACATTCCCCTCGACAGTGGAGATTTTTGTCTGATGGATCACAAGGTCGTCGAAGTGCTGCGCAAAGAATTGCCGGAAAGCATCCGGTTCGTTCGTGGTCTACGGACCTTTGCAGGTTTTCGCCAAATTGGCCTGAAGGTAGAGCGCGATCCCCGTGCGGCAGGCCAACCCAAAT
>JBCCCJ010000059.1:0-10663 GCA_039033615.1 Bacteroidota bacterium | reverse complement strand
CTAAGACGATTACTGGAACTGCCACATCACGATACTTAGTAGTGATGTCCGCAGATGAAATGGTAGAAGAGATCAGAATCAGATCTTTCCCATTCGCATCGGAAGTGCTAGCAGGATTCGTTGCACTGCCTTTTACAGTGAGGTTGTACCCCAAGCCAGATAGACGACTGTACATCGCCTGGTCGCTGGTATTGAGGCTCCCAGGATCATTCGGGGAGATAAACAATACCTCCTGAGCCGAAACGCTCGACAGGAAGATTGTTCCTAACAAGGAAAGAAGAATTCCAACTTTTTGTAATAGCTGCTTCATTGCCAGAGTTGGTAACATTGTTAATTTATGAGTAGATCAGATATCAACGGGTGAACTCGACCAACACCTTCTTATGCCTTCACTGGAAAGGTGAAGACACATAAGTGACAGCGTTGAGCGAACGCTTAAGTAAAGGTGGTAGCAGAATTAGCGTAAAAAAGGCTGCGTGGTCTCTAAAGAATTAGAGCAGCTTGTATCACACTAAACAAAGAGGTGAGAATGAGCATCCGATGGATCAAAAAGACTAACAGGATGTCAGATGATTCAATGGATGTTCAAATATATCTCTCCATGTTAGATTTGGCAAGTTTTATCTGCATTAATGGTCATTTTTGAAGGGTGAAAGGGAGAATTTGTGAACCAGATCCTGAACATTTCACATTTGATCAATTCACATCCTTGAAATGTAAATGTAAGATCCGTCGGAAATGGAGGCAGAAATTGCTTGAATTGTCCAGCTTTTCGAGTTCCTTTCCATTTGGAATGATTCACCTATCAAAATTCCCCTGGTATTTATCAATTTCTGACTAGCCCGTGTTGACAAATGGTTGGTATTGAGGCATAAGAGGAGTGGAATGATGCTTGAATGGTAGGAACACCCATCTGGCATTTCTCCTCCCACTTTACTCAAGATCCTGATCTCTTATGCACGCAAACGCAGCCCCTCCCTTCCCAACAGTCGATTGGTCTACCTTCGAGCCATTGATGAATCTCCCCGTTGCTCATACCTTCCTTCCCTGGAATGAGCCTACTTTTGTCTTGGTCCGATACCAAGGGCCTGAGCAAAGCTTTCCCCTATCTCTGACAGACCTGAAATCCCTGGTCAAAGAGTTGCCGGGAGAGGTTTGGGTCGAGCGTTGGCAACCCGAACTTGAGGAAGCATTTCCCACCATCACCTTTCAATCGGAGGGGATCGGCACCGGACACTGCTATTTCCCCTGGAAGTCCTGGCAGCATCGGTACCGGGAATCTATGATCCTGGCCGCCATTCATCATGCAGTCCTCTTTCATGGGTTGGTACAAGACCTGCCCCTCCCTGAGATGTATGCCGATCGACTCAAAGGCATGATCTGTCTATTGCCCTTTGATCCCAACGCAGGCTATCATTGGCTCCATAGCGACGGCCAAGAAGTGAGCTTTCACCAATCCTGGCAGTTGAATGACCTGGCCGATCACCTGCTTGAGATGATGCCTCCTGACCGCATCCTTGAGATCATGACCTTGCTTACAGCGAGAAAATCTCCCCAGCAACCACAGGGATATCTCCTGCATGCCGAGGGACTTGCCTCCTGGGAAGCACTGCCTACGACTTTTCCGCATACGCCTCCTTTACCGATCAAAGAATCCCTCTATTGGTGGGCTCCAGTAGCGGGACAAGTCATCTATCAAAGTGCCGATGGATATGGCCCAGTCTTTCAGTGTCATGATGGTGTGGGAGAATTTCCTCGTACCCAGTTGAGAGATTTGTTGCAGATCAGTCCCTATTCTCCTTATTCAGGCAGCATTGCCTTGTTGCCGTTTGAGCTGCTTCGCATGAAACGGTCTGTTTGCCGCTACTTTCCGGATACGCCAATTCTGAGACCCAAGAAATAATTCCTTGGTACCCCCGGATAAAAGTAGCGAGGGGCCCTCCCGCCAAAACTCCCGGCATTGATGAGAAGCATAGAGGCGTATTTGGTATCCAGGAGATTGTTGATGCCGCCATATACCTCTATCTGATGCCCTTGGGTCCACTGATATTTGTAGGCTACTTGTGCATTCAGGAGTTGGTAGGCATCTGAATACAGGGAGTTGTCATCGCGCAGGGGCATGGCATCTACAAACTGATAGGTCAGGTGAGCCCTGATTCCTTTTGCCCAAGTCAGGTCAATGCCTGCGCTGAGATTATGGGGGGGCGTTCCCGTGAGATCGTTCCCCCCATAATCTTCTCCGGCCTCTTCGTCCACGAATTCCGCAAAGCGATACCGAGCCAGCGTATAGTTGACAAAGGCTTGCACCTTCCAATCAGGCAGGTCAATGATCGCATAGTCCGCTGCTAGCTCTAAGCCATCATGCAAGGTTCGGCCAGCATTACGCCCCACGAATTGATCGGCATCCAATCTCTTAGGAACCAGCAAATTCCGAATGTCCATCCGATACACACTGAGGTCTAGCCACAGGCGTTGGTTGAGTAGCCTCCCTCTGAATCCGAGTTCATAGTTCCAGCCTGTTTCGGGCTGAATCTCTGGGTTCAGCGCCCCGTCTGGGGTCAAGGTTTCACTCAGAGAAGGAGGCGAAAACCCATGCGATAGGTTGCCATAGGCAGTCAGGTCGGAAGTCAATTGCTGAGAAAGGGCCAATCTGGGCGAAAAGCTAGTCGGAAAGCCATATTCTCCGGACAAATCCACATCTGTACTATCAGGGGCAAACCAGTCCCGGTAGGAATAATTGGTCCGATTGATATTCAGGCCAGCGGTCAGGATGGTTTGCGGACTTGGTTCCCATTCCAGTTGAGTGAAAGCATTGCCATACTGACGAATTTCCTCATTGTCGGAAAGCCCAGCCCCCAACTCCCCTACTCCACCGATGTTGGTGTAGGTCTGCCAACTGTAGGCTTCCCGAAACAGTTCCGTGCCCACCTGCCAACGGAGCGGTCGCTGAGCAAGGCTTCCGGTATAGTTCAAACTGGTGCGGGTACCAATGGCGAGGCTGTATTCTCGTAAGATGTTGAAAGGCCGGGGCTCTTCTGCCCGCCGAAAGGTGTTGAATACACTGGTGCGGATCTCCCAGTCCGGATGGAGGCGGTGCTGGATGGAGACCCCGGTAAGGGCTTTTTCATAGTCTTCGAAGCCCTGGGTTCTGGCCCAGGTGAAGGCTGCAGCGGTAGGCTCATCCGCAAAGGTGGTGCTATCAATCGAACTAGGAATGAAGGCCTTTTGATCCAGGTAGGTTGCCAGCAAACTAACGGTGGTACGGTCCGATGGATACCAACGTCCGATCATCGCAACGACTTGACGATCCACTTGATTGTTGTCTCGGTACCCATCGCTGTGGGTTCGATGAAAGGAGACTTGCAATTGGGCATTTTCTCCTACTGCCTGAATGGTTCCCCCTCCTCTCACGAGACCAAAGGAGCCAGTACTGAAGTGCGCGTTGGCACCTGTGGCGAGGGTTTCTGGTTCTTTGGCGGAGAACAACAAAGTTCCTCCCAGCCCGGCTCCGTACACACTGGAAGCAGGCCCTTTGATCACTTCTACCCTACCCAGCAGGTTCAAGTCCAGATCCTCGACCGTTGTCTCTCCATCTCCAGTGGTCAGGGGAATGCCTTCAAAGTAGGCGCGGATTTTGGTGGTTGAAAACAAAGATCTGGCCCCAATGCCACGAATGGTGAGGCGATTGGTATTGAGGGCACCGCTGTGCATATACACCCCGGGCACCCGATTGAGGATGGGCACAATGCTGAGGTCCTGATCCCGCTGAATCTCTCGCTGTCCGATGACCGAAATGGCTCCGGCCTGCGCACTCAATTTCCGGTTGTTTTCGTAGGCGGTCAGGATGACTTCTCCAATCTCATACCCGGTCGGACGAAGGGCGATACGGACCAAGGCTTGATTGCCCAGTTCCTTGCGCATGGCTTCGTAGCCAGGGTGCATGATTTCCAGGGTCTGGACCACCGCACCCGGAGAGAGAATGGCCTTGCCGTCCTGATCCGTCGTGATCACTTGTTCCTCAGCACCGCTTACCCGAATCTCCACTGCTGGAATTCCCTGTTGACTGATCCCATCCACCACCAATATCACCACGGAGTTCTGAGCCCAGCCACTACTCGCAGTGATCATCCAGAAAATCAAAAGCCACCCAATACGCGCCATAGTTTTCATATTTGGGGCAAAAATAGGGATTCTGCCTTTACCAATCGCCAGCGTACGCAATGGAAAAGCCTTGCTCTTTTAACCAAAGATAGCGCAGGCGAGTTAGTTGGCGAAGGTGCAGGAGGTCGTGCGCCACCCAACTGGTGAGGTAGCCCAAGGCGGAGCGAGTTACTTGCCCTTCAGGCGTAAACACAGCCCGTTCCCAGTGAACTGTATCCACCTCTTGGAGGATCGTCAGGCAAAGCTCGCGCTCGCCCCCCCATTCGGCTACTGTTGCTGCCCAATTCTGGGCCTGATTGTTTCGCTCCTTCACCCAAGCCCGGGGAGCAATCGGCGGCGGAGGATCCATCGGTTGCTCCAGGCTGAACATCACCCGAGTTCGGAAGTCTTCTCGTTCTTCATCTACCAAATGACAGAGCACTTCCAAGGCCGACCAATGTTCTGGGTAGGGTCGCCAAGTGATCATGTCCGGGGAGAAAGCCGCAAATACATGGGTAAACAAGCCCTGATTCGTAGCCAATTGGTGCTGGAGAAAGCTAGGGTTCATTGCGTTGGATTGGGAATGAGTCTTTTTTTCATGGTAAAGGTCGTCTCCTGAGTAGCGACGATTTGGAACCCTTCTCTTTGATACAAACGGAGGGCAGGGTTTCGTTGATCTACACTGAGGGAAATTTGCGCAATTCCTGCCTTAGCCCAAGCAGCAAGAGCGAATTGGAGCAGTTGAGTTCCCCAACCATTTCCTCGATAGCTAGGTAAAAGTGCTAGGGTCAATTCTGGCGTTTCTGTATCTACAAAGCCATAGCCGGGAGCCTCGGGACCAAATTGGCGAATCCAACAGGCTCCCGCTCTTTTCCCCTCCACTTCCAACAAAAAAGCTTCCTCGCCTGCTCGCCCGAACTCCCAACGGTAGGGTCGGATGTTTGGATGCTGCAGGATCGCCCGCTCAAAAGGAGGGTGTCCTGGAGGAAGGAACAGCGCCTCGTACAGCATCTCCCGCAGAAAGGGTTCATCTTCCTTTTGGCAAGCCCGAATTTGAGCTGAGTTGGTTACCATTTCAGCACCAGTTTGCCCATGGTCCGCCGAGATTCCAAGTCAGCATGGGCTTGGGGCAATTGCTCTGCTGGATATTCTGCTCCGATGTGCGGCTTCAGGACACCTTTGTGGACCAATTCCAAGGCCAACCGAAACACCCTTGCGACCACTTCGGGGCGTTGATCAGCCAGGCGCAGCATATTGACTCCCATCAGGCTGCGGGAAGGACTCAGGAGGGCCACCGGATGGTAGAATCCAAAACTCAGGCCGATTCGAATTTTGTGGAAGAAGTTTTTGGCCTGCGTAATGGAAGATCCCCCAAAGGCAATCATTCGTCCCCCGGCAGCCAGCAACTTCATCCCCTTGGCCAGTCCTTTGCCCCCGATGGGATCAAAAATTACATCCAAGCCCGCTTCTCCCCGAATCTGCTGAATTTCGGTAATGAAATCCTGCTCTCGATAATTGATGGGGTGCTGTACGCCCATTTCCTTCAAAAACGCGAGTTTCTGGGAGGAGCCAGCCGTTCCGTACACTTTACAACCGTGCGAAAGCGCCAGTTGAACCAGCAATGTTCCGACCCCTCCTGCCGCAGCGTGAATGAGCACGTGCTCCCCCGAATGCAATCGAATCAATTCCTCAGCCATGTACACAGCGGTAAGTCCCTGTACGGTCAGGGAAACCCCAATGCCAGCGTCCAATTCCTCCCCGATTTCCAGGGCAGCGATGGACTGCGTAGCCACGACTTCCGCATACCCTCCGAAGCGAGTCATCGCACTGACTCTTTGCCCCACTCTGGCCGGATCTACGCCTGCCCCCACCGCCACAATTCGCCCGACGACTTCATAGCCGGGCACAAAGGGCAAAGGCGGCGCATCCCGGTAATGGCCCAGGCGAGCCATTACTTCGGCGAAATTCAACCCAAAGGCTTCCGATTCGATCAGTACCTCTCCTGCTTTCACCTGTGGGCGAGGCTGTTCCTGCAATTCAAAAGCCGTTTGGGCAGGGCCATTTTTGACCAGAACAAAGGCTCTCATATCCGTTTTTGCCATTTGAGGGTAAGGATCCGCCCTTCTGTGGACAGCAATTGAATCAGGTACATCCCCGTAGGCAAATGACCCGTTTCGAAGGTAAGCGTTAAGACTCCTTGTTCCATGATTTGGTTTTCCAATTGACGGCCATGCAGATCCAAGAGACGAACCTGGGTCGCTCCTGAGGCTGCTTGGGCAAATTGCAGCCCAAGTCGGTCCGAATCCGCTTGGTCCAGCAATCGTACCCGCGGCCCAGTCCACCATGCCTCTCTGCCCACGGTGGGACTGATCGCTACTTGCATGGCGACTGGCAAATGATCGGATAGCTCCCGCAAGGCCACACAAATCAAGCCTGGAACGCTGGTGTTTCCGCTGCATTGGAGTTCCCCATTGTAGCTGTTGCCATCATTGCCGATGACTTCATACGATTCTGGCACATAGCTCACTGCTCCGTTCCCTGCCTGAATCGTTTCATTCACCAGGATGAAATCAAAGCGGTCATCCATGCCCCCTCCGGCACCGCAGGTTCCTCCTGAAGAGGAGCGAGTGGATTGGGTATGATGAATCGCATTCGCAGCTCCCGCCCAACCATTCTGTTTGTTGATGGGCTCTTGGAAGCGAATATCGGCATTCGGGTGATTCACCAAGGTCTGGAAGGCGGTTTCGTTAGCGGCGCCTACATTCAAGTCCCCCAATAAAAATATGGGTCGATCCATCTCCTGTAGCGCTACCCAATCCATGATGGCAGTGGCCGCTGCTGAACGCTGGCTTTGGTCAGAGGTACCATCTCCCGCTTTCCAATGACAGACAATGAAAGTAAGGAAGGTAGTATCTCCTGGCAAAGTAGAAGCCTTGTGGTACAACGTAAACGCATTCAAGTCTCGGAGGTGATTGCTGGGAATGACTTCGGTGCTTTTGAAGGCAAGTTTCTCCGTATTGAAAAAGAGTTGATTCACAATGTTTGAACCCGTTTGATTGGTCCAATCTCCGTAGTCGATCTGGTTGGAATAGGCAAAACTCAGCGCCAGCATTCCATCAAACAGGAGCTTATTTGGGGCCACCTCATTCACGGTCAACACGTCTGGGCGAATGTGATCCAGGATATCCCCGAGTCGATGGTAGCGATCAGAAAGCGCTTCCCCGTTACAATCCAGGCCAAAGTTCAGCAGATTGTAATGCACTACTTGTAGGGTATCGTTGGATTGAGCCTGGAGCCAAGGAATTCCTCCCATCCATCCGAGTAGCAGTAAGAAGATAATTTTTTTCATGTTTCGGTTTGGGCAAATGAGGCAAAAGTGGTAATAAGTAGCTTCTGTTCTTTGAACAGAATTGGAACCACAAAATTCGCTTTCTTTCCGAGGATCACAAGCCACATTTTTCCACTCTATCCATGCATACCCCTTTCTTTAGTAGTTTTCTGCTTTGCTTCTTGGCGTTTTCCTCTCTTCTGGCCCAACCTGCCGAGACCAGCCGTTCGGGAACCCAGCCTGCTTCTCCCGCTTTTGACAAGGTGTATGGCCCCTCCGGTGGCTGGCAGCGAGTCGTGCAGGACGGGATATATGGCTTCCTTGATCTACAAGGAAATATGGTGGTTTCCTTTCGATTTGATCATGCCTCCGATTTGCAAGATGGCGTGGCCTTGGTAGGTCTCAATGGCAGATTCGGCTACCTGGACTCCACGGGTCAGATGCTCACCCCACTGATGTATGAACAAGCCTGGCATTTTCAGGAGGGCTTGGCCATGGTGCGCCTCAATGGGAAATACGGCTTCATCAACCGGGCAGGCGAAATGGTGATTCCGGCCATCTTTGACAAAGCCCGCTCCGCTTCGGAAGGATTCGTCCTCCTTTCCCGCTACAATCACTGGGCGTTTTTCACCACCGAGGGTGCCCAACTCACCCCGATGATCTATCAGGAGGCCAAGCCCTTTTTTAGAGGCCGTGCCCACGTGAAGGAAGGGGACAGGTGGAAATATTTGGATACGAATGGACGGGTGGTGGAGTGATGGGTGCAGTCTTCTGCTGAGACATCAGATGGGATCATCTCAACAAATCCTCCACGGTAAAGGTAGAAGCAGATCGGGTCTTGAGGTTGCTATTCTCATAGGTAGCAAAATATTGATAGAGGGATTCCCATTCAGTCTGAGGAGGAAGAGAGACTGGTTCAATCGGAATTCTCGCACCAGTGAGCTGAGAAAAATCAGGTTCTTGGCTTCGGATCAATACTTCTTTGCCAGCGATGGGATTCCCAGCAGCATTTACCCCTGAAAAGACTCCTTTGATTACCTGAGGCGTCATGCTATACCCTATCTCCAGCACCAAATGAATCTGCTTGATTTCCTGAGTCCGTAGCAGGATGAACAGATTGCCTCCTTTTGCATCTACTTCTCCTCGATAAGTAAATCGCGCCCCAGACAACTCCATCTCCAGCTTTCCCTTTTCCTCCAACAAGCGAACGGGAGATTTCAACAAGAAAGGTTGTCCAGAATTACACCGTACGTAGCTATACCAATTTCCGATCAGGCTTTGCAATTGGGCGGACAGGGGAGAAGGCTTCTTTTGCAAGGTCTGAACCACTTCTGCCCAATCTTGAAAACCTGCAAAGCGCACCAATTTTTTCACGTGAGCAACGGAAGCGCCAATGGTCTCCTGACCTCCTTCCTCAGCTTTTTGTGCTTTTCGGAGCAAATTATCATAGAGATATTTTTGGCTCAGTTCAGGCGATTTCGAATCGAATTCAGCAATGTTCATCTCCAGGTCAGCAAAATCTGCATATGCCAAAGGCCATGTCAACTTGGCTTTGGTAGCAGCAATTTGCAACAGCTGCAGAATGGAAACAGCGGAATATTTCATAAGAAGAAGGTACGAAAAAAGGCGAAAAACTGGGAAAAAGTAAGCGGAAAGTAGATGGGACCAACCAGCTCATTCCCCCAATTTTGAAAGGAATCAGCTGATCATTGTTAGCCTCCTACCCGGGAAAGGAGCGATGGTTTCACCTTAATCCTCATTTCTCATGTTTTCTTCTATTCTGTTGCGGAACCGCAAGGTTTCTGCCTACCTCCTGCTGGGTTTTTGCCTCGCATTCGCTCATCTCTTCCCTTTCAACAGCCTCCAGGCTCAAGTGATTGTCACGATTGAAATTTACATGAAGCCTAGTCCCCCGTCCGTCGGGGTACAATCGGCTAAAGGGAACCTATTTCAACTCTCTGGTTCCGAGGCTTTCACCCTGGCTCCCAATCCAAGTACTTCCAGTGTCACCCTGGGAATCGACAATCAACACAATATGACGGCGATCGAGATCTTGGACTACCGAGGGCAGCAGGTGTTTTACACCACACAGACCAGCGGACAGTTTACGACTACTGGCACTGGTCCGGGAACCTACGTCTTCCGAGTTCATACCGAAGCTGGTCCGTTGGATCAGACGTGGGTGGTGCAGTAAGATTCGGGGAGTTTGGTCTAAGTCGAAAGCCTCTGAACCACCTCAATCGGAGAATCAGTGATTTTCTAGTTTCTGTAGTAGCCAACTCTTTGCATACACTTGCTGGGTCTGGCTGAGTTCCTTTCTCATTTGCATGAGTGCGCTGGGGTTGGCAGATGGGGAAAGTAGTTGCAGAAACCACTTTGTGTGGTTTTGATAACGCAGATAGAGAGGAGATGGTAGCTCATCTTGATGAGCTGCCATTTCTCTTTGGAGTTCTTTGAGTTGTTCGGTCAAGGAGAAATCAGCCCCTTCTTGGATCATCATTTCAAAACGCGCCTGATAAACCAAAAGTCGAGCGGGCACTCGAAAGCGATTCCAGGCATACTTCCAAGGTTTGAGAATTCCCTCAATTTCTTGATAGTGCCCCTGCGCCAACCAAAGTCGAGCTTGATGAAACAGCAAGAGATGTTGATCAGCAGATCCTATAAAGGGGCGTAGCGACTCTAGGAATTTCTGCCCTTTTCCCGGATCGCCATCTTCCAAACAGAGGGTAATCAGGTTACCCAAGTGATTGATCGGGGTTTCTGGACCTAAGCGAACCAAGTCTTGTTGAATTGCCCAGTTGTAAAGGTCCAACATCAACGTTCGATTCTCTTCCCTTTCCTGTCTCCATTGCCTTAGTTGACAAAAGGAGAGTAGGGAATGAAATGCATTGATTTGAAGGTCCCTAGGGAGTTTCTGTTGGTGTGTCTGAAGGAATACAAAAGCTTCTTGGAGGCTCTCGGAAGAAGCAGAAAGAGGATCTTTTGCAATCCGAACTAGCGCAATCTGAAGCTCATCCCCTGGAAGAATCCATCCATCTACCTTGGTATCCAAGATTTCGGCTATGGCATCGAATAGATCGGAAGTGGGACGAGGGTTTTGATACATCGCAGGTGCCAAAGCCAAAAATTCGGTGATCAGCCATTGATCAAAAGCAGAGAGTATGCCTTGAGCATCGCTTTCTTGTGCAGTCAGGG
>JBCCCJ010000058.1:0-10704 GCA_039033615.1 Bacteroidota bacterium | reverse complement strand
GGAGCTACTTTTGAAGAAGCTTTTCTAGAAAAGTACAGAGGTCGTCTACTACAACAAGTAAGGATAAGACCTTATATTAATAGCAAAAAGACTCAATGGGAAACATATTTCATTGCGGACTTTTTTGATCCAAAATCTCGCACTTTCTTTGAATTGAAATCTGGGAATGCAAAGTTGACTTTTAATCAAAGCTTTGGATATCCTAAACTAGCTAACTTCGGGGGAATCATTGAAAGTGTGGTAGATAGAGGGCAAGTTGTAAAGGGAAACTCTTACATAGTTAGGCCAAGAGTAGTAAATGGAAAAAGAATTGATCCTACTCAAGTTGACCTTACGAAGATGTCGTTTAATCAAATCTTTGAACAGGAATTGATATAGCTATTTTTCTTGAGAAAAATCAGTTTGATTAACGGTGCTCTTATTTATGTATAAACATATGCACACCTACTACCCATACCTCCCCAAAAACAAAATGGAGCTGGTCGATGGCCAACTCTACATCGGTAGTAGTCTGTCGGTAAGTCGGATGGTGCTATATCACATCCTCAAAGGATATGGTCCGGGCTACGTGATGCCTTTACTTGATTCAAAAGTGCTACAAGAAGCCTGTATCGAAGCTTTTGGGCGGGGAAATATCTGGGAGGGACCGACCTTTGAAGAGGTCGCTCCCTCAACTCCCATCCATCGCATGGCGAGCGAGGTGATGATGAGCATCCATCAATTGCAGAAATTTGGAGTGTTTGGGCGAGACATGGTGGTCAAACTTGGGGAAGATGCCTTTACTCCCGATGTCTATGTGTATGCTCACCCCAGAGATGCCCGGCAGACCGAATACTACTTCGATGGTCCGCCTGAGTTGGTGATCGAAATCACGCACCCCGCTTGTCGCGAGTTTGATTGGGACGTCCGACTACCCAAATACCAACAAGCCAGAACTCCCGAGATTTGGCAGGTGGATGTTGAGCAAGCTTCTCTCAGCGTTCATCGCTTGGTCGCTGGAGAATACCAAAGCCAAGTATGGGGAAAGGAGCCATTGGTCTCACAGGTACTTCCTGGCCTCACCCTTTGGCCAGAGAAACTATGGGAGGTCAAGGCAGCCCCCATGAAAAACCATTGGGAGGTACTCACAGATACCCAGCCGGAAATCAGAGCTCCGCTTCCTGCCCCTGCTCCTTCTCCGCCCAAGAAATATGGGTGGGGCAGCCTGGGCTTTGCGCCAGAGATAGACCTGACACCCAGTCCGATCAGCTTTGAACAATTCATTTCCTGGACCCCAGAAGCCAAATTTGAATGGTGGGAAGATCGTCCCCAGATCGGTGGAGGAGAACATACCACCCTACAGGTAGCTGGATTATTGATGATGAGCTTAGGCTTGATCAAAACGCTTCGCTTACTACCACTTGAATCGTGGGAACCCCATCTGTAGCGTGTCGTTTTACCTACCGTTTTCCCAATCAGATTTTCTGTATCTTATTTTTTGACCACTCATCGTTCCATCAACATAACCCACCCACTATGCCTCCCTTCTCCTATAAACACCCCCGAAAATCCCCCTCCACTCAGGAACAAGGCCCCTTTTTCAAAAAGGAACCTACTGCTGATGCCGCTTTTTTTGACACGAATCAATCCCTCCAACCCAAGCTCACCATCGGTGCCCCCAATGACAAATACGAGCAGGAAGCCGATGCAGTAGCAAATCAGGTAGTGAAGCAAAACCAGCAGCCTGCCTTGCAAAAAATGGGGGCAGAAGAGGAGGAAATGGCGCAAGGTAAACTCCAGCGCATGGAAGAGGAAGAAGAAGCCCAGGCCAAACCGGAACTCCAGAAAATGGAGGAGGAAGAGATGCAAGCCAAGCCAGAGCTGCAAACCATGGAAGAGGAAGAAGAAGCTCAAGCCAAGCCCGAACTTCAGAAAATGGAAGAAGAAGAGGAAGCCCAAGCCAAACCGGAGCTTCAGAAAATGGAGGAAGAAGAGGAGGTTCAGGCCAAGCCTAACGGCAGCCAGACGGCAAGTTCCCAACTGACCGAGCGGGTGCAGCGCAAGGCTGGCCAAGGCCAATCTCTCCCTGCCACCACCAATCAGCAAATGTCTCAGGCGATGGGGCGTGATTTCAGCGATGTGAACATCCATACCGACGCGGAGGCGGCCCGCATGAATCAGGAATTGGGGGCGCAAGCCTTCACCCACGGCAAGGACGTCTTTTTCAACCAAGGCAAATACCAGCCCGAAACCAGCAGTGGCAAGGAACTCCTGGCGCATGAGCTGACCCACGTGGTGCAGCAAACTGATAAAAAGAAGTAGTCATGGGCCGAAGCAGTAGCCCAAAACGCTCCACCCGAAAGAGCAAGCGCATCGTACAGCGGAAGCGAGCCCCGTTTTTTGACAAAAATGGGCAGGAACCCTTTTTTGCCAAGACTGGCTCCCATGAGGTAGTGCCAAAAGTCCAAACCTTTCTGGAGCGAGATCCCGCAACCGGAAGGCCGACAGGTAATTATCAATTCCAGGTGGGAGCGGGGCTTTCGGCTTCCTTTCTGGCTCAGGTAAAAAGACTGGTAGCGGATGGGAGTCTAACCAATGACGAAATCGAGCAGATGCGGATTCACGCCATCAGGCAGCGGGGGACCATGACGCAGTCAGAACGTTTGCTGCTAGCGGGCTTGCTAAATCCAGCCAACGTGCCAATCTTACAGGCCCATCGAAGCGGCAGTTTTGCCTTTCCCTTGGCCTCTATCACGCGGGCCAACCGAACTCAAGTGGCGAATGTAGGCCGAGAAAGCGTACCTCCCGCCATCATTCACTTACTCAATCAGGGAGTTGCCGCCGTCTTTCAGGGAGATTGGGCGACGACCCTGCAGTTGTTTGCCCTTGCTCACCAAATGGTCGTTACCCAAATTCTACAGGCGGTCGGACCAGGGTATCAAACCAAAGGCGCCCACCTCATCGCCTTTGCAGAAGCGCACAACCTCATGTTGACCGAGGTGCTGGCCGCCATGCTGAATGCTGCATCGGACAGTTCGCATGGGGATCAACTGCTGGCTGGGATCACCTATGCCACTGCGGCACAGGCGGGACATCCCGCGGCTGCCCGGCTGCGGAGTGGGCAAATCCATGTGGATGCCCTCATCGACCGGGCATTCGTACAATTGTCTGGAAATCAGATCGCTGATGCCTTCTACGTCTCGGTACCGCTCAATGATCGGACCAAAGCAGATACCCTGTATCTGCGGACCAGCACCGACGTACGAAATGTTGCCCATCGCGCCCTGATCATCCATGAACTGACCCACGCAGAAGAAGATGCCAATGCGTCGACCCAAGGCCAACGAGTACCTCAGCTTGCCTTTGAGGCGAGGGCCTTCCGGGCGCAGGTCCGCTACATGATGGATCAAATCCTGGCCACTCCCGTAGCAGAACGCCCTCCGTTGGTTACCCAAGCAGCTCAAAGCATAGGGCTTCACGGGCTGTTTCAATGGGCGGCGGTGCTAGAGGCAAAGCAAAATCTGACTCGCTATCAGACCCTGGCGACTACCTTGTTGCAGACTCCTCCGAATGCCGTAGCTACGGCTGACCTCGCGAATGCGTTTGCCATGACCAATGCGGCCCTACAAACCCGTTTGCAGCAGGTCATCGCCCTGTTGCCGATATATGCCGCTGGAAATCAGGCCATCCTAGACGGGGCTCAAGCTGAAACCATTGTCGACCACTTCAACTAACGCCACTCATGCCCATTCTCTCCCTCGCCATTCAAAAAGGTGGTTCTGGCAAAACCACCTCCGCCATCAACCTTGCTGCCGCCCTTCAGCAGATGGGCAAGCGCGTCCTGTTGGTGGATCTAGACCCCCAGGCCAATCTTACGGAGGCTATGGGGGTGCGAGAGGAAGTGAATCCCAGCATTTATCACCTCCTCAAACAGCAAGCTTTTGGCAACGCGCCGCCCTTGGAGGACATCATCCGACCCTGTGGAGCGCTTTCCTTGGTGCCTGCTTCTCTTGACTTAGCGAATGCAGAGTTTGAATTGGTCTCGGTTTTTGGGCGAGAAAGTTTACTCAAGCAATTGCTGGAAGGGAAAGCAGCAACGTATGATTGGGTGCTCATCGACTGTCCGCCCTCAGTTGGGATGTTGACGGTCAATGCACTTACTGCCAGTGATTCGGTTTTGATGCCACTGACTGCCGAATACCTGCCGATGCAAGGGGTCAAAAGCTTTCTGCGAATGTTTCACATGGTGCAAAAGCAACTCAATCCCAAAATCAATCTCATGGGGCTGGTCTTGACTCGCTTTGATGCCCGGAAAAATCTGCATCAGGAAATCCGCGGTCTCCTGGCAGAGAAATATGGGGACCTATTATTGCCTGTCCACATTCGTACCAATGTCGCTCTGGCTCAGGCTCAAAGAGCTGGAGTGGACATTTTTCAATTTGACCGTACCTGCAATGGGGCGTTGGACTATATGTATCTGGCCCAGGAAGTACTGAAACGAAACACATGATTCCCGATCCGACCTCTCACCCCGCTTTGCAAATGGCTTTGGGCTATTTGGCTCAGGTGATTCAACTTCGCTTGCAACAGTATTTTGGAGAAGTAGAAGCGCCAATTTCTCTGAGGGAATTGCCGATGCCCAGTCCGAGTGGAGGCAATTCATCATGGGAGACCTTCCTGGCAGAAGCGCAACCCAGTCAAGAGCAGTATGTGATGCTGGTGACAGCCTTAGCTCCTCATATTCAGCCTCAATTTTTTGATCAAATCATTACCCAAGCCTTGCCTCAAGCAGGGGATTTCCCTCAGTTAGGGGGAGTGAGAGGCAAGCAACACCGAGGCTTTTTGCCGACCGGAGAGACCGTTTTGTTTTTGTTGGCGGGAGAAGAGTTGAAAGAACGATTTCGGATCCAGCAGTATTTTTCTGCGACTCACTGGCTGGGAAAAAAGCAGCTCCTCTGGCTGGAGTCTCCCCCAGACGGTGAGCCAAAAATGAGCGGGAAATTGGTGATGGCACAAGAGCACGTGGAACTGTTTACCCAAGGGATGGTCTCGCCCCCTCGTTTTAGCCTGGAGTTTCCCGCTCAATTGGTCGAGACGGAAATGGAATGGGAAGATCTGGTCCTGAGCCCCATCACCATGAAGCAGGTGCAGGAGTTGGAGACTTGGGTCAAACACGGGCAGGTATTGCTCCATGAATTGGGGATGAAGCGCCGCCTCAAACCAGGCTTTCGGGCTTTGTTTCACGGCCCGCCAGGTACGGGGAAGACCCTCACAGCGGCGCTACTGGGGAAATTTACCAACAAACCCGTTTATAAGGTAGACCTTTCGATGGTGGTGTCGAAGTTCATCGGGGAAACCGAGAAAAACCTCTCCCGCCTGTTTGCCCGTGCGGAAAACAAGGACTGGATTCTGTTCTTTGACGAAGCGGATGCCCTTTTCGGCAAGCGGACCAGCGTGCGGGATGCCCACGACAAATACGCCAACCAAGAGGTGGCCTATCTCTTGCAACGAGTAGAATCTTATCACGGGCTGGTAATTCTGGCGTCGAATTTCAAAGGCAACATTGATGAAGCCTTTTTGCGACGCTTTCAATCTATTGTCCATTTCCCGCTGCCTCGGCCCAACGAGCGTCTGCAACTCTGGCAAATGGCCTTTCCCCCCAATCTGCCGCCTGGACCCAATGTCTCTCTGGAACCCCTAGCCAAAAAATATGAAATCACTGGTTCTGCCATTATGAACGTGGTTCAATACTGTTGTCTGCAAGCACTTGCCAATCAATGGAAACATATCCCACAGGCTTCAATCATCGAGGGAATCAAACGAGAATTCGCCAAGGAAGGGAAATTGATGTGAGAGACGGTTTGGACTTTTCTTTTTGCTATCGCGATTCAATCACGAAAGATGCACATTTCCCTCTCCCAACAAACCATCCTCGTAACCGGCGGCAGTCGAGGCATCGGTCGGGCCATTGTTCGGCGACTGGCTGCTTCTGGCGCGACAGTGGCTGTCCAGTATGGTCAATCAAAAGCCGCTGCAGAATCCCTTCAATCAGAATTCCCTGAGCAGGTTCATGTGTTTCAGGCGGATTTTCGGAAACCGGATGCTCCTTGGCAACTGGCTGAGCAAGTGTTGAACCAATTGGGGCAAATAGACGGTCTGGTGAATAACGCAGGCATCGCGCTGGAAATGCCCACCAAGGCTAATTCTCAGGAATGGCAGACCCAGTGGGAAACCACCTTGCAGGTCAATTTGATTGCAACTGCCGCTTTGTGCCGAGCTTTTCTGCCGACTTTCCAACAGCAGCAGCAAGGACGCATCGTACACATCTCCTCTCGGGCTGCTTTCAGGGGAGATACTGTGGACTATCTGGCGTATGCCGCTTCCAAGGGAGGGATGGTGGCTCTGAGTCGCTCTTTGGCGCGAGGCTACGGCAAAATGGGCATCAAGTCCTTTGTGGTGGCTCCAGGCTTCATTCGGACCGAAATGGCCCAGCAATTCATCGATACCTACGGAGAAGCCTGGGTACTGGATGATTTGGCCCTGAATAAGTTGACCGAACCAGAAGACGTAGCCCCAACCGTCGAATTCTTGCTAAGTGGCCTCATGGATCATGCGACCGGATGCACCATCGACATCAACGCGGGAAGCTATGTGCATTAAGGAAAAAAGTCTGCTGTTTTAAGGGGAAAGAGGACTGGTGATCTCGCCTTCTTCTTGATTTACAAAGGCTAACCTCCCGATGATTTGGACGTACAACCAATAACCAAGTTTTTCATTTTTGGGTACCAATTTTTCCATTAGCGTAATCAAGTGAAGTCCCCCTCAAAGCGATTTGAGGGGGACCCTTATTTTTCTCCTGTTTCTAGACTCATTGAATGACCAATTGCTGCACCTGATACACGCCAGCTTGCTGAATTTGAACCAGATAGGCTCCTGCAGCGACTTGGGAAAGATCCAATTGGTGCTGTTGGGACCCTTCCTGCATGGAGATGCGTTCAGAAAAAGCCACTTTCCCATCCAAACTGGTGAGTTGAATGGTTCCCACTCCGCTTTGTTGATTGATCCATTTCAGTTGAAGAGCCTGATCGCCAGAAAGGGGATTGGGGTAGATTTCTAGACTTTGCGAACTCCATTCCGACAAGCGTACCGATTGAACCTGAGAGAAAGAGAAACTACCGTCATAGTCCACCTGACAGATCCGATAATAGCCAAGTCCGGCAAGCGGTTGGGTATCGACAAACTGGTATTGTTGCGATTCCTGACTGGTGCCTACGCCAGTTTCTCTCCCAATCGACTGAAAGCCTTGTCCATCTGCTGATCGCTCAATGGCGAAATAATCGTTATTGGTTTCGGTTGCGGTGGACCAATTCAGTTGAATCACGGTCCCCAGAGAAATGGCTTCAAAGGAGGTCAATTCTACAGGGAAAGTCAGGCTGTTGGATCCCAGGGTGAAAAGATCTCCATCTTGCAAACTGACTGCTGAGAACGTAATGGTTTGTTCCCCTGCGTTGTACATACCAGAAATGGGAGGGACATCAGCAGAGAGAAAGTTATCTCCGTTTCGTTCAATCAAGAGCCGAAGATCAGCCGGATTTCCGATACTCATGTCCGAGACGTCCAAGGTCAAATGGACCGTTCCCGGAGAGCCACTGATGCTGGTTCGCCAGCTGCGTTCTAATCGGCTGGCGATGCCTGAAGTTGGATCAATGTCTGTGGTGTTTCCCTGGCTCAGGTCTATGCCATTGTGGCCCCAAATCAGCCCTTCGTCAGCATCCAAGGAAGAAGGCGAAGCAATTCTTAGCACGCCCCGTGCCTGTGCGTCTTCATGCGTAGAGCCGTCTGCCATCGCCCAAATGCCCGCAATTTGGTAAGAATGACTGAATTCGTAATCATAGGCATCGGAATTGATGGCGATATCGAACTTTCCAGCTAGGTAGTTCTCCAAGATGAGGCGCTGAGAATTGTTGAGAATCGAGTTGTAGCCTACCATTTCCAGGATGTCTCCGCCAAAATATCGACGGTCTATCGGACTTCCGATTGCCCCATCGGCGTCTCTGGAATCGCTGATGATGGCCCCAAATCCGCTGAGGTCTCCATGGGCGTGTAATCTACCGATTCCTGATTGGGTTCCCACCCAATCTCCGTTCAAATAGGCGGAAAATTCGTCGTTGGGGAAATCAAATTCCAGAATGGCAATATTGGTGGAATTGGGATCAATCGAGCTGGACAAACCCGTGTAAGGCCAGGGCGTGGTTTCATCATCATCAAGGACATTAAAGCCACCCCAGTGAAAATTCCCTTGATCTATGTACATGACCAGACCTCGGGTAGAACCTCCTTCATCCAACAGGAACTGTTGAGTATGTACATCTGAACCAGTTTGAAAGGCGATGATGATGGTTTTTTCCTCATAAGGTCCGATGGTATTGATCAGGCCAGAATTGGGAAGTTGGAGCACATCATCTACTCCATCGAAACGGAGAATGGCTTTCCCATTGAGTTGGTCTGTAGCATTGTTGAGAAAGGTTGGTTGGGCCGTGCCGCTTCCTGAGAGAGGATGATCGTTGCCTGACCAATCCGGTACATTGCCAATGGGGGTACCATCAGCCGCTCCGAGGTCAGAGATGCCAAACCAGAAGTTGTTGCTGCCGCTATCCCCGACACCTGCCGGACCTTCATGACCACTAGGGCCACCTCCGGCATTGGTCTGGGCCATGAAGAAAATCGCTGCAAGCGCCACTCCCATCAAGGTCATTGGCCAGAAGAATCTGGCTCTCAGTTGTTGTGAAGTAGTTTGCCGAGAAAAAAGCTTTCGTGCCATATGTGTCCGTTTGACGAAATAATGGCCGAAAATTCCCGCTTTAACCGAATAGTTTTCCTGCTACTTGCTACTGATTCTGACGGAGGTAAGGATCAGGGGTAGGTGGGAGATATTCTGCTCAAGGAAGCGGGGGAAAGGTCCACACATTGGGCAGGAAAAAGTACCCCAGTAAGCTGATGAGCAGAATGGAACCAACATTGATCCAAAATCCCGCTCTGATCATATCCTTCATTTCCAGGTAGTTGGAACCAAAAGCAATGGCATTGGGGGCAGTGGCAAAGGGGAGCATGAAGGCGCAAGAACTCGCGAAACATATGGGGACCATCAAAAAATAGGGGTGAACTTCCAGCGCTGGCGCAAGAGCTGCGAGCACAGGTAACATCAAGGTGATGGTCGCCATGTTTTGCACAATCTCCGTCAGGAAATTGATCAAACCGACCATGATAAATAGCAATCCAAGCAGACCAACGAAGGCCAATTGATCGAATTGTTCCGCCATCCAACTCACCAATCCGCTTACCTCAAAGGCTTTGGCTACCGAAAATGCTCCGCCAAACAAGAGCAGGATGCCCCAAGGAAGGCGCTGGGCTGTTTCCCAATCCATCAAGGGCTTTCCTTTTTCTTGGCTGGGAATCACAAAGAGCAGGGTCGCTCCGATCAAGGCAATGATGCTGTCATGGATGCCGGGTAGCCAAGGTTTCAACAAGACTGATCTCAGCATCCAGGCGACTGCCACCAAGCCAAATACCACCAATACCCAAAGTTCCTCCCGTTTCATGGAGCCTAGCGTCGAAAGCTCCTGATCAATTGCGGCTCTGCCCCCTTGGATGGAGACGGGTTGCATTCGAAAGGCCACCTTGACCAGCACCCACCACGCAAAGGGGAGGAGCACCAGACTCACCGGTAGGCCTATTTTCAACCAACTCCCAAAATCAACGTCCACGCCATAGGTCTTTTCCACAAAGCCAGCAAAAATCAAGGTAGTTGGCGTACCCACGAGCGTAGCAAGCCCCCCGATGGTGGCGGCATAGGGAATGCACAAGATGAGCGCTTTTCCCATGCGACGCACCCGCGACTGCTCCTTGGGATCGGATTGCAATTCCAGCAACTGGAAGATGATGGCCATGGCAATGGGTACCATCATCATGGTCGTGGCGGTATTCGAAATCCACATGGACAAAAATCCCGTCGCCAACATGAACCCCAGCACCAACTGACTGCCTTTGGTACCTACTAGCGAAATGATGTTCAGCGCAATTCGACGGTGGAGGTTCCACTTTTCCAGTGCCAACGCCAGGATGAACCCACCAATGAACAAGAAAATGATGGGACTGATGTAGGGTTGGGCAGCCTCCGCGATGTTCATGACTCCCATGAGAGGGAAGAGACTCAGGGGCAACAAACTGGTCACCGGAATGGGCAGGGCTTCACTTACCCACCATGCGGAAATCCAAGCGGTGATAGCAAGGACTTGGCAGGCAGCTCGTGGCATAAAACTGTTTGGGATCAACCCATAAATCAGGAAGAATAGGGCAGGACCGAGGAATAGACCGATGCGATGTTGAGAGATCAAGGGAGTAGGGGATAAGGATGAAGAAAAAATCCTATTTTTGCGAAAAAAAGGAGAAATCCATGCAAGTCAAAGCGGCCTTGGAATTGCCAGTATTTCAGAAGTTGAGAGCCTGCACCCAGAAAACGGGATTGCGGGCCTATGCCATTGGTGGCTACGTACGGGACTATTTTTTGCAGCGGCCCTCCAAAGACATCGACGTGGTAGTGGAAGGGAAAGGCATTGAATTTGCCGAAGCCTTTGCCGCTGAAATTGGCGGGAAAGCCACCGTGTATCCAAATTTTGGGACGGCTATGGTGCCCTACAAAGATTGGGTGGTGGAATTCGTGGGGGC
>JBCCCJ010000057.1:0-10786 GCA_039033615.1 Bacteroidota bacterium | reverse complement strand
GTTACTTTCTCGCGGGCTGACTCATCCTTTTGCGGATTCTGCTCAAGGATTGAGGGGCAATGCCCAGATAGGAAGCCAAATGCCTCAGGGGAGCATGCTTTACCAAAAAGGGTCGATGCTCCAACAAGTGTTGATAGCGAAGTTCAACCGAATCGGTTTGCAACTCCTCCAAGATGTTTTCAGTAAAGCCTTGTACCTCACTGGTCAATTGATAGATGAATTGCTGCCAAATCGGAAGTTGGCGAAGGCGTTCTAACCGCTCTCGTCCTACTTGCCACATTTGGCTGTCCATCAAGGCTTCGATGCCTTCTTTGCTCGGTTTTTGGCTTGTCAGGCTGCTCCGCGCCGTAAAAACATAGGGCGGCTCTGTAAAAAACTTGGTGATGTCCTCTCCGTCTTTTTGGTAATGAAATCGCAAGAGACCTGTTTCCAAAAAATAGAGGTGTTGACAAATCTGCCCTTCTCCCAAGACCCTCTCGCTTTTTTTGACCATGCGGGGCTCCCAGTTCTCTTTCACTTGCTGCCACTCAGATGCAGTTAAGTCGGGCAGATACTTCCGCATAAAGGTTCGAAGAGATTCCAGTTGAGCCATGAATGAGTAACCAAAAGGCCCGCAGGATGTTCGGGAGAGGGTAAGAGGATAGATGTCAGACCATTTCATTGCCAGACCACCTTGCTGTCAGATCCCTTCGTTGTCAGACGTTTTCCCTAGCTTTCCACTTCCCCAACCCATTCCCGAATTACCAATCATCTACGCGGCCTGGAAGACCACGCTACACCTAATCAACCAATTCCCCAGTTCCCAATCCCCTACACCGGCTTCCACTTCTGATTGAGGTCTTCGATGCCTTCGAGAATTTCTTTGCGACCTCGGCCTTTTACCGCTGAGGTATTCACCATCGGCGGCAGTTCCTCCCAGGTCTGGTTCAGGGTGTGTTTGTACTGACGCATATTTTTGGAGAATTCCTTCTGATTGAGTTTGTCGATCTTGGTGAACAAGATGACAAAGGGAATCTGTTTAATGCCCAGAAATTCCAAAAACTCCAAGTCGATGGACTGAGGCTTGATTCGGCTGTCGATCAAAACGAAGATTGCTTGCAAATTTTTTCGATCCGTGCAATAATTCAGGATCATATCAGCAAAGCGAGCCCGCTTGGTTTTGGAGGTTTTGGCGTAGCCATAGCCCGGCAAATCGGCGAGGTACCAGCTCTCATTGATCAGGAAATGATTGATCAATTGGGTCTTCCCCGGGGTCGAACTCGTCTTGGCCAATTGCTTATGCTCCACCAGGCAATTGATGAGGGAAGACTTACCCACATTGGACCGCCCAACAAATCCATACTCCGGATAGTTAGGAAGAGGAAGTTGAGCCATTGTCTGGCTGCTTTTGATGAAAGTGGCGCTTCGAATGATCATGAAAGAGTGCTTGAATTGAGAAGGCGGAGAGAAATGGCTAATTTCGCGAACCAACATGCAAAATTACCAATAAGTTGAATCATCCCATAACTCCCTACCAACAGCCCGATGCTTCTAAGAAGGAGCAGGTGACGGAAATGTTTGACAAGATCGCTCCTAAGTACGATCTTCTGAATCGATTGCTCTCTTTGGGCGTGGACATTTCCTGGCGTCGCAAAGCAGTCAAGTTGTTGCGACCTTATCAGCCAAAGTTGGTAGTAGATATCGCCACTGGCACGGCGGATTTTGCGGTGGAAGCCCGCAAACTACAGCCAGAAAAAATCATCGGTATCGACATTTCCCCAGAGATGTTAGAAATTGGCCGGGAAAAACTCCGTCGCAAACGCCTGGATGAATTGATTACCCTGGAATTGGGCGATTCCGAAGACCTCAAGCTGGAAACGGATTCCATTGACGCGATTACCGTTGGCTTCGGAGTAAGAAACTTCGAAAACCTTCGGAAAGGCATGTCCGAAATTCGCCGGGTCATTCGTCCGGGTGGAGCAGTCGCTATTTTGGAACCCTCCTTCCCGACTCGTTTCCCATTGAAGCAATTGTTTCAGCTCCACTTCCGAGTGCTGACCCCTATCATTGGCAAACTCATTTCTGGAGATCAGGCAGCCTACAAATATTTGCCCGAATCTGTAAAAGCCTTTCCCAACGGTCAGGAATTCTTGGACATCTGTACCGAAGTAGGCTTCTCCAAAGGCACCTATTATCCATTGACCTTTGGAATCTGCTCGCTGTATATTTTAGAAAAATGATCAACAGAAGGTAGGGAATCCCCTCCTACGCTTGTCTTTATTCAGATACTTTTCAGTTAATCAGCTTGGAATGCCAAACTTTTTGACTAGAAATTCAGTATCCATTTTCAGTATTTTACAATTACACTCCTCCTATTTCCACCTCTAACAGGATTCTATCGAGCAACTGTACCTTTCATTTACATGATCCTTACTGCATGGTTCGTCAGCACATGGTTCGCCTCGCTAGCACCTTCTTCCTTTTGATTTTCCTCGTCTCCCAAAGCTTTGGCCAAAGCTATGGGAACTCCCATCCATTTGACTTCAAGAAGTTCAATTTGGGGTTCCTCATGGGATTGACGTACAACGGCTATAACCTCAAAGAGCAAATCAATGTCGTGGATGATGGGATCGTCCTCAATCGCATCACCAAGGTGCCGAAATACGGCATCAACCTTGGGATCATCTCCAACTACAATTTTGCCAAGCAGGTCAACCTCCGTTTTGTCCCGACCATTTCCTTGGAACAACGGGATTTCAATTACCTTTTTGCCAATGATTCCCTCGTGGTGAGAAAGATCGAGGCTTCCTACCTCAATCTCCCCATCATGTTTCAGTTCAAGACCAAATACTACAAAGCGGTACGCATGTACGTATTGGCAGGTGGACAAATCGGGTTCAACCTTTCCAGCAATAAAAAGGTCATCAATGATGATAACCTGCTGAAAATCAGTACCCATGACATAAGTCTCAATTTCGGGTTTGGCTTCAATCTGTACGGAGATCGAATCAAGCTTTCTCCGGAAATCATGTACAGCCTCGGCGTGATCAACATTTACCAGCCTGAACACACCAGTCACGCCTACGCCATTCAGCGACTCAGCAGCCAGGTGATTTCGTTCAACATCAACTTTGAGTAAGCTCCACCACCATGTCGTCTTGTTCCACCATGATGCCCTCCTGGAGGTATACGCGTTGGACTTTCCCCTCCTCATTGGCTGAAATGGTAGACTCCATTTTCATGGCTTCGATCACAAACAACGGCTGATTCTTTTTGACGAGTTGTCCTTCCGTCACCATCACTTTGGTGAGGCGGCCTTGCAAGGGTGAGCCAATCTGATGGGGCTCAGTTGCTTTGAGGTGGGCCGCTTTTTCCACAGCTACAGACGAATCCTTCACCATCACCGTACGGGTCTGTCCATTTAGGCGAAAAAATACCTTCCGATTGCCGTCTGCATCGGGATTCAGCATATGCAGATACTGAATCAGGAGTTTTTTACCTGGCGCAATCCGAACCAAAATTTCTTCCCCGGCTTTCATCGGATAGAAAAAGGCTGCCGTTGGTAACTTCATCACCTCATCATACGCCTCTAGGTGATCATTGTACTGTTCGAAGACTTTGGGATACAACTGATGAGACAACAGATCGAGGAAACGCAAGCCTGGACGTGAGAACTTCTTCTGAAATACTTGCCATTCAGCCTCGAAATCAATTGGCGCTAGATGGGCATTGGGACGATCGGTATAAGGCTCTTCATCTTTGAGGATGATCTTCTGCAACTCTGGAGGAAAGCCCCCGTGTGGTTGGCCCAAATCTCCCCGAAAAAAACTCTTCACAGATTCCGGGAAGGACAATTCTTCTCCCCTTTCCATCACTGCGTCCGCGGTCAGATCGTTGGAAGTCATGAATAGGGCCATATCCCCCACCACTTTGGAGGAAGGAGTCACCTTGACGATGTGGCCAAACATCTTGTTGACGATGGCATAATTGGCCTTGATCTGTTCAAATTTATCTTCCAGCCCCAATGATCGAGCCTGAGGCAACAAATTGGAATATTGCCCGCCAGGGATTTCGTGTTCATACACCCCCGCAGTTCCGGCCCGCAGTTCCGTCTCAAAGGGATAGTAGTATTCGCGAATCACTTCCCAATAACTGGCGAATTGATTGAGAGATTTTAGGTTGACTTCTCGGGCCCGCTCGTGTCCTTCCATCATGGCGATGACAGAATTGAAGCTAGGTTGTGAGGTCAGACCTGACATAGAACTGATGGCCACATCTACGATGTCCACTCCTGCTTCAATAGCCTTGAGGTAGGTGGTCGTCTGATTGGCAGAAGTATCGTGGGTATGCAAATGAATCGGCAGATCTACCGAAGCCTTTAAAGCAGCGATCAATTCTACTGCTGCCCGGGGTTTGAGCAAGCCAGCCATGTCTTTGATGGCCAGGATGTGGGCCCCTTCATCTTCCAAACGCTTTGCCAGGTCCAGGTAGTAGGCAAGGTTGTATTTGTTGTGGGGAGAGGGATCACTGACATCTCCGGTATAGCAAATGCACGCCTCAGCCAATGCATCGGTTTCTTCCCGGACCGTCTTGATGCTCACTTTCATGGCCTCCAACCAGTTGAGGGAATCAAATATCCGGAAGACATCGATTCCTGTCTCTGCAGCTTTGACGATGAATTTCTGCACCAGATTATCCGGGTAGGCCTTATATCCCACGGCATTGGACCCCCGCAACAACATCTGGAACAGGATGTTGGGAATCTTTTCCCGGAAGATCTCCAAGCGCCGCCAGGGATCTTCTTTCAGGAAGCGCATGCACACATCGAAGGTGGCTCCTCCCCAAACTTCCATGGAGAAAACCTCGGGATGTCGCTTGGCAAAGCTTTCAGCCACATTGAACATATCCATGGTCCGCATGCGGGTCGCTAGGAGAGACTGATGCGCATCGCGGAAGGTCGTATCGGTATAGTGGATCTTGGCATCCGCCTTGATTTCGGCAAGGAATGCTTCTCTTCCCAATTCCTTCAGACGGTCCCGGCTGCCTTTGGGATATGGATCGCTTTTTTCTACTAGCGGAACAATGGCTTGGCGAAATTGCTTTCGCGGATCGCTAAACTTGACATCGAGATGCCCATTGACCAGCAAATCCCCCAGGTAACGGAGAGTTTTGGTCCCGCGATCTAGTCCCTGACGGACATCCACCAAATCAGGATACTGCTCAATGAACTTCACGGTCGCATCTCCCGACCGAAATTCCGGGTGATTGACCACGTTGATCAGAAAGGGAATATTGGTTTTCACTCCCCGAACCCGAAACTCCCGCAGGGCTCGATCCAGCCGTTGAGTAGCCCCTTTGAGGGTACGTCCCCAGCCCGTGATCTTCACCAGCATGGAATCGAAAAAGGGAGAGATTTTTGCCCCTACGTAAGAACTACCGGCATCCAATCGAATGCCAAAGCCCGAAGCGGAACGATAGGCAATGATCTCCCCATAGTCTGGGGTAAAGTTTTGAGCGGGGTCCTCGGTGGTGATTCGACATTGGACCGCAAACCCATGGTAGGACAGAGAATCCTGATCTTCGATCAAAATCTGAGGATCTGAGAGTTTATGCCCCGCTGCAATCAGGATTTGAGAGCGCACCACATCGACCCCGGTGATTTCTTCGGTTACGGTATGCTCTACCTGGACCCGGGGATTCACCTCGATGAAGTAGATGTCCTCTCCTTCGACGAGGAATTCGACTGTCCCGGCATTGTTGTAGTTGACATGCTGCCCAATCCGAAGGGCATATTCGTACAGTTTGTCTTTGGTTGCTTGGGGTAAAGTAGAAGGAGCCATTTCGACCACCTTCTGGAATCGGCGCTGAACGGAGCAATCCCGCTCGAACAAATGCACCAGGTTCCCATAGTTGTCCCCCACAAGCTGGATTTCAATGTGCTTGGGGTTGGCGATGAATTTCTCCAGGAAGACGGTATTGTCTCCAAAGGCTTTCAAGGCTTCATTTCTCGCATCATGAAAGGCCCGGGACAGATCCCCTTCCGTTCGGACCACCCGCATCCCTCTGCCTCCCCCACCAGCAGCGGCTTTCAACATGACGGGGTAGCCAATCCGGCCCGCTTCCTGGACCGCATCTTCCAGTTTTTCTAGGGAAAGCTGGCTATCGGGAATCAACGGGACTTGTACCACCCGAGCAATTTCTTTGGCTCGCACTTTGTCCCCCAGCGCCTCCATCACCTCTGGATTGGGACCAATGAACGTAATCCCAGCTGCTTCACACGCCCGAACAAAATCTACGTTCTCAGACAAAAATCCATAGCCCGGGTGAATGGCATCTACGCCTTTCTGTTTCGCCACACTGATGATGGCTTCGATGTTCAAATATGGTTTGAGAGGTTCATTTCTACTCCCAATCATATACGCCTCATCAGCCTTGTAGCGGTGCAACGAATAGCGGTCCTCGTAGGAATACACCGCAACCGTTTTGATCCGCAGCTCGGTAGCTGCCCGAAGAACGCGAATCGCTATTTCGCCTCGGTTCGCAACGAGGATTTTGTTGAATTTTTGAATGCTATGGTTCATAGGAACGGACTGGACTATCTATGGAACGAATGGGAAACAAAGGTACAGAAGCCTCCAGACTGGAAAAAGGGCAAAGATTGTGCTGGATCATCGGCTCCTTCACCAACTGATCGGCGCATAGGCAACCCAAGGTTCCGTGCCATTTCCAAAGGGAGGATACCTATTACGAGTAGGGATCCTGGTATGGTATCGGGTAATGGCAGCAGGTTTCCCTGGCCGCAATCCATGAAACAATGCATAGTTGGTAACCTGACCGCTGGCGTCTTTCTGAACGGCGATCACGATGCCTAGATGGTTGATGCCACCGGGTAAGATGAGGTCATCCAGCACATTTTCTTTCTGATGATCTCCTCTTTGCCCGTAAAATAAGACCATCCCTGGCTTCAAAGCGCCTGCTTCTGCCAACGGGTCATGTACCAAGGTCAATTGGCCTTGTTCGTGATACCAGCGGGCGAGGTCCCGTGAAGACCGATATTGGGAGGGATTGGGGGCGGGATGCTGGGAACAGCGGTCTTGGAGGCTGTCCTGAACCCGAAGGAAAATCCCTGAACAATCCGCCAGGGCTCCACTAGAGTAGGGAATTTGTTGGGCCTGCATCCGTTCGCTGATCAGGCTGATTTCCTGTACGAATTCTGGGGTCAAGCCTCCGCAGTACAAAGCCTCTTGGTTGGGTTGAGAACGACAACTGCCTCCTATGGTCAGACAAAGACCCAAGAAAAAAGACAATTGAAACATCCTCCATTGAGGCATAGTGAGCACCTTTTTCACGAAGGTACTAAAGCAGGGAACAGGGTGCAAGGGATGCCGATGGCAGGAATTGACGTCGATAATTGTCCCTCGGTCTTCCAGGCCGAGGAAAAGACAGGCGCGAAATCGAGCAAATCCTCTTCATCTCGAACCGACGAATGATGAATGTCCAATGATGATCGGAGGTTGCCGATGGCAAGAACTCCGCTGTACCCTTTCCGCGCGACCCCGTTTTCCCTCTCAAAGGAAAACAACCTACTTTTCGGTGAAAAGGGATTCCTATTGCCGACCGCAATTGTCGCTCGGTCTTCCAGGCCGAGGAAAAGATTGGCGCGAAATCGAGCAAATCCTCTTAATCTCGAACCGACGAATGATGATCGGAATGACCACAGGCTTGTCGCTTACTTCCTCCTGCCACGACCTCCTACCGCCTACCACCCCCTCCCCTACTGCTCTAGCGGATTGTAGATGAAGGTCAACATGGATACAAAGGAGAGGACCAACAGGATGATGGCCGTTTTGAGGAAGGTGGGGTAAAGATCCTTGACCTCTTTCAATTGAATGTCAGGAAGGCTGCGGGTCTCCAGACGGGAGATTTCTTGAAAGACTTTGTTCAGACCACGGGCATTGGATACCCGGTAATAATTGCCACCAGTAAACTGCGCCATTTGTTGCAGGGTGGCTTCGTCCAAATCAGGCTCCCGCTGGGCTACCTGAGTACCTACAGAAACTTGTCCGATGCCGATGCAGTACATTTTCAGATCGTGTTCTGCCGCTAATTTTGCAGCTGTGATCGGGTCGATGTCCCCGCGATTATTGGCTCCATCTGTCAAAAGGACCATGATGCGAGACGGGCTATCGCTGGTGCGCATGCGATTGATGCCCATCGCCACCGCGGTCCCGATGGCCGTTCCTTGACGAGGCAACAAATTGAAGCCGACCGAATTGACCATCCTGACCAAGAAATCATGATCCAGGGTCAAAGGAGTATAGCTGAGCGCTTCGGCGGCAAACAAGACCAGGCCAATTTGGTCATTTTCGCGTCCTTCGATGAAGGAAACTGCGGTCTTCTTCGCGACCTCCAGGCGATTGGGTAGGTAGTCCTGAGCCTCCATACTTCCACTCACGTCGAGCAGCAGCATGATGTCAATCGCCTCTACTTCTCTCTCCAAAATCTGGCGAGATTGCTGTGGTCGGGCAAGCGCAAAAATCAGCAAGCCAATGCTCGCCAATTGGAGAATCCGGGGGATGAATCGAAGCCAAGTCAAATCGACCGTTGGCTTTTCAAACTGCATGGGATCGTAACTCATCCGGATCACCAGCCGCTGCTTGCGATAGTATCTCACATACCAAAACAGATAGGCTGGAATCAGTACCAGCAGCAGCAATGCTTCAGGATTGGCAAGCGTATCAATTCCAAACAGGCCTTTCATTGTTGCAAAGGTCGTTGAGGATCAGGGGAGAAACAAGTGATTGACCCGCCAATCCTGACCGTTCAGGCAAAACTTTGCCATTTGCGCAACAGAAACACCCGAAACCAGTGGTTCCGGGTGCCCAACAAACTGGCCGAATGCGCTCATGGTTGTGGCGTATTGGCTTTGGGTTGGCGCAACAAATCGGCAAATACATTGGCTTCTCCTCCTGCGGGTAAGACTGCAATTTCTACTTTGGAGGCCAATTCCCGATTGACCAAGAAGGAAGCATAAGTGGGGTTCTCAGAACACAGGCGAGCGAGTTCCAATTCCTGCTCCCAAGCAACTTGATCCATCGCTTTCTTTTTCTCCACTTCGAGCATTTCCATTTCTCTTTGGTGCTGAACAGCGAGTTGTTTGCGGTCTTTTTCCTGTTGTAAATCGGCCTTGGCAAGCAATTCTTTGCGACGCACTTCACTTTCCGCTCGCTTTTCCGCTACCTGCTTTTCGGTTTCGGCTTGCCCCAGTTGGCGACGGCGACGGCTTTCTTCAATCTGGGCCTGGATTTTCTCCAACCGACCATCAGCCTGGGCTTTGGCAATCGCAACTTGCCCGTTGGCTTCGGTTTGTTCTTTGTTGGCCTGGGCCTGCGCCAACTCTACTACACTTTGCTGGCGAATCGCTTCTAGTTCCTGTTCTTTTAAGCCTACTTTTTCTTTGGCCTGAGTGTAAGCAGCGGGGAAACTGATCTCGGCAAGGATGATTTCTTTGATGTAGATTCCTTCTTCTCCCAAATGGGTCAGGAAGTTTTGTTTGAGATCTTCCATGTACGGGTAGCGTTGCTGCCCAAAGATGGAATCGACGCTGGGATATTGATTAGAAACCAGAGAAGCTACCTCCATGCTCCGAGGGACTAGCACCTGGGAGTTGAAGGTGGAGGGCTCATCGAATTGTTGGAAGAATTGAGCGGTATCAGTCATTTGCCACCGAATCGCCACATCCAAGCTCAGAGGAACTCCATCCCCCAATCTGATATCAGATAAGGTAGCGCGATAGAGTTGATCGCGACTGATGGGCGTCGCAGATTCCGAGTCAGAGGGACCACAGGCGACAGAGAGTAACGCAACAAATAGGAGGGGGAGAACAAACAAGTTGAAACGCATGGCTTTGGGAATTGAGAGTGAAACAAGCTGCTTCTCATTCGGGAAGCATACCCAAAGGTGCGGACCTACCTACTAGCAATCGGCAGTATTCGAATAAGTGCAGCAGGTATGTGAGCATTCGTACTTGTTGCCAACCGTGCCTTGACGAATGATTGCTGATCCGATACGAATAATTGCTCAGGGAGCAGAAGCCCTGTTCAACGATTGAGATGGTGAAACCTTTTCCCGATTCTTGGCTTTCGCTGTCCCGCCTTTCCTCACTGCACAAAGGGACAATTCATCAAAAACACTCGCTCTTGCGCCCGGGTAAGCGCGGTATAGGCCCAACGAATGTAGGCCAGAGGGTTCCGGCCATAATCTGGCTCGAAGCCAATCAATACATTTCCCCACTGCCCACCCTGCGATTTATGCCCGGTGATGGCGTATCCGTATTTGATTTGCAGCGCGTTGAGGTAGGGGTCTCCCCTCAGCAACTCTGCGGCTTTCTTAGGATTTTGCCCCAGGTATTCCGCTTTACGTTCCTGCCAGACCCGGGTGCGAAATTCCGAGGCCAGTTGAGGAGATTTTTCCTGAAGCAAACTGAGGACGACTTTTCCTTCCAAGACCAGCGGTTCCCCCCGAACGTCCTGAAATTCGATTTCTGCATTGACCCATTTCAGGCCATACCGCTCTTCATAGGTATCATTGTCCACGTGGCGAATGGTTCCCATTTCTCCATTGGCGACAAAGGGCATCCGCTTGGAATCTCCCCAGGCATAGTTGTTCTTCACCACCATGACCAATTCAGACGGTACCAACATCTCCTCGGAGAAAAACAACTGCTGGCGAATGGCCTGATTGACTTTGACGGCTTGCCAATTAGAATAGGTCAGGAACTGGACTCGTTCCAAATCCCCTTCCCGAT
>JBCCCJ010000056.1:0-10789 GCA_039033615.1 Bacteroidota bacterium | reverse complement strand
GTGGCGTCTGCGCGCGTCCGCTCTCGTCGGCGAGAGCGCGGCCAATGCCCTCTATCCGGTGGATAGCCGAAATCTCCCTATTCACCAGGATGGACCGAATACAATTCGGCTCTACCGCTGGTCCCTGAACCTTGAACTATGAACCCTGTTCACTCGCCCACCTTCGGCATTCCATATCCCTTACTCGCATCATCCACGATCAACACCCAATCCTGACCATAGCCTGACTTAGGGGGAGTGAAAGTCTGCTTCTCTTGTTTGGGGAAGCTGCCTGCTTCCTGGATTTCTCCAGTGCGGGGATTGTACCAATGGGCGATCAGGTCTTGACCCGTAAGCACGTCAGTCCTCACTTCAAAACCTCTACCTTGAGAAGAGTACACCATCAAATAGCTCTCCCCACGAGTCGCCTGAATCCGATCATGCTCATATCGACCGGAGGTCAGAAGAGCCTGATCGGGAATTCTCTCCAGCATCGGTCGAGATTCCATCAAGGCCCGGAGGTACCGCATTTGACTGGCTCCTTCCAACTCCATCGCAACGTACCAAGGGAAATGCGGGCCATTGATGCCCTTTCGGTTGGGGGCATACATCTGCCAAATGTCGTGGCAACCGTAGGTATGCCCAAAGGCCCCAGCGAAAACCGCCAAATACGCATGCTTTCGCACGTCGTACGCGCTAGAAGTCCCCAAATCTTTGGCGTTGAAACAGACGGGATGATCCTCGTAGATGGTTTCTCCGTCGATGACGGGCTTGGTGGGTTCCAGTTGATAGGTGTATTGAATGCGGTCCCAGACGGGATTCTCACGACAGTGGCCGGTTTGGAACATGTTGAAATCCAACCATTCGTCTTGATGAAACCACTTCGCTGAGCCGCCATCGTTGAGGCCGTTGGGTTGGGGATGAAAGGTAAGGAGGGCTTTGTTGCGGCTGCCTACTCCCGCTTCGATGCCAGCGGCCATCGCCCGCCAGATGTTTTCTTCCCGCTCGTTGCGGGGATTGCGGTCTCCGCCCACAATCCAGATGATGTTGCTGCGGTCCCGATAGCGTTTGCCAAGCCATTCGCCATAGACCTTGGCATTCTCCGGGGTAAAAATCTCTGGTCCTACGCCCCAGCCTGCCAGATAGACTTTGTCTCCCCAAGTAGGCAGTAATCCCACGTACAGGCCCAGCTCTTCCGCTTTGTTCAGCACCCAATCTACGTGCTGAAAATAGGCTTCTCGCGGGCGAGTCGGATCGTCCTCTTCCAAAGGAACTTCGCCATAGAAATTGGGCGTGTGCAGCCCATCCAATTCAGCCAAAGCCACTGCCTGAATGACGGTAAAGCCCTTTTCGGCTCGATTGCGCAGATAGAGTTCCGCTTCTTCTTTGCTCAGACGATGGAACAATTCCCAGGCGGTATCGCCCAGCCAAAAGAAGGGTTTTCCGTCCTCTCGGACAAGGTAGCGCTGGTTGTTGCTGACAGTGAGGGGAGACAGTTGGCCGAAGGCTACCGTGGTCGCCAGAATGGCAAGAAGTAGTAGGGAGATCGCTTTCATTAGGATTGATGTTATGGGAAGAGAAAGCTAAATAATTCAAGAGGGAATGGGAAACATTTGCAGCAGAAAGTGCCCATTTTTTCCGCCTGAGTTCAAAACGCCTGTTCATCCAATTGCACAAAACAGACCAAAAGCATAGATGTGCAAAACTGGTGGAAAATGTATGACCCTGACGCTCAGAAACTCTGCTTCTTTTTCCCCATCTGACCATGATTCCTGGCCAACGAATCGTTGAGCTTTGGCGTAAGGAACAATAACCAGACCGGTATACACAACTTCTCTTCAGCATTGGCAATAGACTGACTATCAGCCTATCCAGAATGCCATGCCTTTTCCGCAACCAACTAAACCAGATGTATCATGATGTTGCCGTATCGCCCTCGTTTCGTTCGCCGCCCAACTGCGATTGTCCCCTGGCAGGCCCGCCCATTTCGGCTTGGTGCCATGGCCCTCTTGCTCTTCAGCAGCAATGCGATGACCCACTATTTTTCTCATTCAGATGAACCCTTTCCGCCTATCGTAGAGACCGCTTCTCCTTCTCAGGATCTTTATCTTATGGAGAAGGCCCGACCATTTTTGCAATCGGAAGAGCTGTTCCGCGAGGAAGTGAACCGAATCGCCTCCCACCTTCACATTCCCAACAGTTGGCTCATGGCCGTGATGTATGCAGAGTCGAGCTTTGATGCCCAGGTGTACAACCATCGAGGAAGTGGCGCGGTTGGCTTGATTCAATTCATGCCCACCACTGCCCGGGAATTGGGCTACAGCAGTCAGGAAATTGCCTTGATGTCTCCCAGTCGGCAATTGAGTCTGGTAGGGGCTTATTTCGAGCAAGTCCGACAACGATATGGGGCCTACGATAGCTTGACCGACCTATATCTAGCGGTGTTGTACCCCAAAGCCCGCAAACAGGATCCTTGCTACACCTTGTATGCGCAGCCCTCCCAGTCCTATCGTCAGAATTCCGGCCTGGACGAAAACAAAGACGGTCGGGTGACAGTGAATGACATTCGCCTTCGGATGCAGCGCCTGTTTCCCCAAGCTGCGGCCGCAAGTCAACCGAGTTAACCTGGAAATGCCACGATCCTCCCCTCCGACATGGCCTGATGACCGATCAGCGTGGTGATGGTATCCTTGAGCCCGTCTTCTACATCGCAGATGGTGTTGGGGTCTCTGCGTTGAACATTGTCCAGGAAGGAAATCAATTGCTCGCGGGTATCGTCGCTGTAGGAATCCAGTTCCATGGGCCTGCTTCGGTGTGCCCAGGGCGAATTGCTCAATTTGAGGGTCTTCCCGGCGGTCACCACCGCTGCGTTCTGGTCTTTGTCTTTGGTCCAGCCGACATCTTCCACCCCGGCTTCTTTGTAAAACAAGCCCTTGCCAGAGCTGAGATAGAGCGTTCCTTTGGTGCCCATGATGAGCTCGGAAGCACCTTCGTAGGCGTTGCCTTGAATGGAGGTATAGCTGACCCGCGCGGTATAGGCTTCTCCGGATTCATTGGCCAGGGAATATTCGTACAGACAAAACACATTGTCGAATACCTCTCGACCATCCCGCCAGTAGTCCGTGCCCGCCATGCCCATCGCTCGACTCGGAGTGGTGCCAAACATCCAGTTGACTACGTCTAGCTGGTGACTGCCCAACTCGGTCATCAGGCCCCGCGAGTATTGGCGGTACAAACGCCAATTCAGGTGATGTTCCAGCCGCTGCCAGTCGGGATGTCCTTTCTCGACCGGGACAGGTCTGCGCCAGTCATTGTTGCGGTGCCACTGACATTTTGCAGAGATGATTTGCCCCAGCATCCCGGATTGAATCATCGCGGCGGCTTGCCGATAGATCGGATTGGCATGTCGCTGCAAGCCTACCTGGAATATCGTTCCAGCCTCCCGAACCTTGCCTGCCAATTGTTCCGCCTGTTCGATGGAGTAGCACATCGTTTTTTCACAAAAGACGTCAGCACCAGATTCAATTGCGGCCATGGCTACCTCATGATGCAAATACAGGGGGACTCCAATCAACACCGCATCTGGTTTCACCTTTTTGAGGAGTTTTTGATAGGATTCATAAGCAGCAACCCCTTCCCCAGCAGTTTTGCGGGCTTTTTGAAGATGGGGTTCGTAATTGTCGCAGACAGCGACGACTTCGCAGCCATCTACGGTGAGCAATTTCCGGAGCAGAGCCGTTCCCCTGCCTCCAGTACCACTCACTGCTGCCCGCACGGGGTCTGTCTGACTCAAATCTCGAAATGGTAAGCTCAAACCTGCAATGGCTACGGCAGAGCTTTGCATGAAATCGCGGCGGTTCATGTGGGGAGGGCTTGAATGAGTTGAACATGAATAGAGTCGGGCAGGAAAGGCAAAAAGCGATGCGCTGCCTCCGGTCCCATGGCTACCAGCGCAGTGGAGAATATTTCAGCGGTGGCCGCTCGATCTGCCCATACTGCACATGCCTGGGCATTTTTCGCGGGCTGAGCAGTGTGCGGATCCACCAGATCGGAATGTTGCTGGCCGGGATGAATAGGAGCCGAATAAGCAAACCCCTCATCCATCAAGGAAACAAGATGAGAGGCATCCGTGCCTAGCTGAATGTTCCACGGCTCTCCATTGGCTTGCTTACCCGATGCCAGCATGCTGCTGTTCCCTCCGCTTAGCAGAAAATTCGTAACCCCAAATTCCAAGCACTGCTGGGCCAATACGTCGAGGCAATGGCCTTTCCCGAATCCCCCCAGGTCAAGCGAAAGATCAGGATCAGTGAACGATACAGTATTTCGGTTCCCGTTCAATTGTAAGCGCTCGGGTAAGCGTTTCTCGCTGTCAGCAGCCGTTCGGTACCCGATGTCGAAATAGCCTTCCGTATCCTGATAGCCCTGCAAACAAATGCGCAGGATGGAGAGGAGTTCCGGCTCTACTTTTGTCGGCTTGGCAGAAGCTTCCCGATTGAGGCGGGATATCTCAGCGCAGGGGTCATGGCAGGACATCAGCAATTCCAAGCGGAAAATTTCTTCCCTCAGACTTTGACTAATGGCCCTGAGTTGGGCGATGGAAGGTCCCACCAACCAGCCTTCGAACATCGTAGCCATTGCCGGCTGCTGAAAATGAAGGGTTTGAAGCATAACCTGCTTTTTGACAAAAACAACCCATTCTCAGGGATTTACCAAATGACTTTTGCTCCAGGATCGGATGACCTATTCCAACTCAATCAAAGTTTGCGTGCCTGAATACGCGCCAAAAATGCCCAGGCCTTGCTGAATGTTGGAAGGGATATCCAGGGCTTGCGGCAAAATGCCCAAGCCATTGCTGATGTTGTATTGCCTCATCTGCCGCTGATAGAGGTATCGGGCTTGACTTACCCCAGAAACGTCGAGTTGAATGAAAAAACGCGGCGGGTTGGGGTCCTGAGGATCAGACGGGAAGAAGATCCGGTCTATGGCAAAACGCAGCAGTTGTGTCTCTCCCTCCCAATCCGTCCCAGGCACATACAGTTGGGAAAACATCCCACCATTGTTGCCCAGGCCTTCATTGGCAATTTTTTCATCCAAATCAATGAGCGTCACGGGAAAGGCCACCGTGCTATCTCCTTCATATTGCAGCACCTGATAGGCTTCGATGAGGTGATACCTGGTCAGTGGATGAGGGGTCAATTCCAATTCTACCACGATGGCCCTTTGCCCAGATACCGCAGTGGTCAGGGTGTCTAAGACCTCGATATCCGGGGCGTATGGAACGGTATCCTTGGCAAATACGGACCCCAAACCGTCTGCAAAAACGCTCAGTTCATAGGCTGCTCCTTCGACCGGACGGCGACTGGGCGTTACGTATTGGAGGCCAGACAGGACCATCTCCTCCTCCCAGGCAGGCCCTTTCAACAATACCCGGGCATCCAATACGCGGCGGACCGATACAGAATCGTTGATACTTTGGCTTTTGGACAAAAAAAGATGCCAGGTAGAATCTGGCTGAAAGTGGCTTTCGACCACCAGACGCGGGGTGATTTCGGGACCTGTGTAGAGAATCGGTTTTTGACAAGCAGCGCCTCCCAACATGGCCAATCCTAACACCCAAAGGAGGAGTAAGGAAGCAGAACCAGCCGGTGTCGATGCTGCTAGTTTGGCCCGTAAGAGTTTCAAGGCTTTGCTGATGTGGGTTTCCACGGTTCGCTTGGAAATGCCCAATAGTTCAGCGATTTCCGCATTGCTTTTGGCTTCGAAGCGACTCAACCGAAAGACCTGTTGGCAAGCAGGGGGCAAAGCCTGAATCCAGCGGTACAATTGGGCCTCAAACTCTGTGGCTTCCAGGGGATCGTCGTAACGGCTTCCCTGATCGTGAATGGTTTCTAAGGAGGTTTCCTGAGCTTGTTTGCGTTGCGCCTGCTTCAAATGATTCAAACAACGATTGCGAACCGCTTGGAACAGATAGGCCTTGGGAGTTGTTGGAACGGTCAACTGATCGCCTTTTTCATACAAGCTCACAAACAACTGCTGCACCAATTCCTCTGCTACCGCCTGGCTACCAACCAATTTCCACGCAAAAGCGGTCAAAGAGGCGTAGTACGTACGGAACCAGGTTTCAATAGGAGACATGCAGATGACCGTTTCCCAGCAAAAAACGGCAAATATTTCAGAGGAAAAAAGCGATAAATCCCTGCCCAATGGTTTCAAAAGCGCACACGGTAGGTCGCGTAAGGCAAAATGGGGAGCAAACTTTGTTGGACCAATTGAAAACCGCCGGAACCATTGGTTTGAAAAAAGACCGCTAAAGGGTTTTGGTGATTGTAGAGGTTGTACACCCCGAATACCCAGGTTCGGATGCGATTCTTTTTCGGCTTGTGAAAACTTACCGAAACATCCAGTCGATGGTAGTCCGGCATGCGGTAGTTGTTGCGGGGGCCAGGCAGGATGATGAAAGTAGCAGGATCATTGCTAAAAAACCGTTCTACCCCGAGGATGGTCGGCTGGCCGCTCCCATACATCCAAACTGCCCCAAATTCCCTTCGCTCGGAAGGCTTGTACAGGACATTTATGCTGAGGTCATGGCGTCTATCTAGCCGAAAAGGAAAGGGTTTCCCTTCATTGATCGCATCAAACTGCCGGTAGCTCCAGGACAAAGTGTACGCCAACCAACCCGTCCATTTGCCTTGAGTCCGTTCTACCTGCCACTCTCCCCCATAACTCCAGCCCTTCCCAACAGTGACGATCTCTTCCCAGGATTGATTGGTGTCCAGTCCCTGAAAAGACAGCAGCTGCTCATACTCCAACAAATTCCGTAATTGCTTGAGGTAGGCTTCGAAACGAAAACGCCATCCCCTGGCGCTCCGATAGGCATACCCAAGGTTGTAATGCCAAGCGGTCTGCGGGCGAATGTTTCCAGTACTTGGCACCCACAAATCTGAGGGAAGGCCCACGCCCTGGGTAGTCAGCAAATGGACGAACTGAACCATCCGGTTGACTGAGGCTGAGAATACGTGCGCATTTCGCAGCCGATAATGCAGAGATAACCGAGGTTCCCAACGATGGTAGCTGGCTTTTTCCAGGTAAAAGCCATTTACTCGCAAACCCGCATTCAGGGTGAGAGAATGGGTCAATTTCCAGCGATCCTGGGCGTAGGCAAACCATTCATGCCCCACCTGAAGGTTTGATTTGGGGATGGACGGAGGCACGCGTAAGAATACGGTATCTGTGACCTGAAAACTGCTCACAAAAGGCGCGAATCGGTGTTGAAGCGCTCCCACTCCCAACTGTACTTCGTGCTGGGGGGAGGGATAGTAATCGGCCGTCACTTTGATCCCCCAATCCTGTAGCCGACTGCGGGTCACATTGCCAAATTGAACCACCTTCAGCGAGTCTCCACCGAGATCTGGTGCCAATCGCAAATCATTGTATTGGTACTGGTATTGAGAGCGATGCGCCACTGCCTGTACAAACCATCGGCGGCCGAGCACCTGCGTCCAACGCAAGGCATGAACCCGATTTCCCCATCGCAAACGGGTCAAAAGTGAAGGGGTCGAAGGCCGTCCTTGAACGAGTTGGGCGTCGTATTGCTCATTCAAAAAGCGGTCGTTGCCCCAATAGGTGCTGAAATATAAGCGGGAATTGGAGGAAAAGCGGTGGTTGAGTTTGAAGTTGAAATCATCAAAATTGTAGTTGACGAAAAAGGGGAAGTTGGTTTGGTTCTGTAAGGTCAACTGAATGCCAGAAGTGAATAAATCCAAAACGGTCCGCCGGGCAGCTAGATGGAAAGAGGTTTTTCCTTTTCGAATGGGTCCTTCCAGCCGTAAGGTGCCGAGTAATAATCCGGTCGAGAATTCCCCTTGAAACTTTTCCAGATTCCCTTCCTTCATCCTCACATCCACGACCGAAGACAAGCGTCCGCCCACAGAAGCGGGGAAATCTCCTTTCATCAGGCGGGTCTTTTGGACCGCATCTCCGTAAAATACCGAGAAAAAACCAAGGGAATGGCTGGGGTTGTAAATGGGCACCTCATCCAACAGGATCAGATTCTGATCTGGATTTCCTCCCCTGACCGCCAGCCCGTTGATGCCTTCGGTCATAGATTGCACCCCTGGCAGCAACTGGATGTTTTTGATCATGTCCTGTTGTCCCAGCAGATTGGGGAGGGATTCCAATTGCTCGGCTGTGAGGTCGTGCTGACTGAGGCTGGGTAATGCCAATTCATCTTCTGTGCTTTCGATCTCTACCGCTTCCAGGGAGAAGGCGCTGTTGAGTGATATTTGGACAAATTGGTCTTGCTTTACCTCTAGATCGAGCCATTTGTCCTGAAACCCCACATAACTGATTCGGACTCGATTGGCCCCTTGGGGCAAGCGCAAGCTGAAATAGCCATACTCGTTGGTGTATCGGCCCCGCTGGCAATCAGGAGCCACCACCGCCGCAGAAATCAGGGCTTCCCCACTGCCAACTTCGCGCACATACCCATAAAGAATGAATTCCGCCGGCGCTTCCAGCGGAGTGATCAAGATCCCTTTCCGCTTCACCTTGAACTGCACCCGCTCCCCCTGAAACCATTGTTTGAGGTGAGCTGCTATGCTTTGCCGAGTCGTACCCAGATATAGCCTCCGGTCTAGCGGCAACTGGTCCGGGCTATAAGTGAGACGAACTTGACTTTTTTCCGAAAGCTGCTGGAGCAATTCGCCCAAACTGGCGGTTTGAGCAGGAATTTCTACTTCTAAGCTCAGGGGATTGAGCTGGGCAATCAAAGAGCCCGACATGCTACAGAGGAGAAGACAGATCCACCCGATTCGCTTCATTTGCTTGATTCGCAGTCAGCTTTGGCGCCTGAAACCTGAAGCTCATCCCCAGCGATTTCGTATTCCAAAGCGAATAGTTCTTCCAAATCAGCAAGGGCATCCGCTACACTTACTTCGTCCCAGGTGGTGTAGAGACGACAATCCAGCCCATTTGCTTCCGGGGAGAAGGTCAAAGAGAGTTGGTGGTATCTGGCCAGTTGTTCCAATACCTGACGCAGGCTTTCTCCTTCAAATACCAAACTCCGACGTTGCCAGGCAAAGGCATTGGGATCTGGTTGCCCGAGGCGGGTGATCGTACCAGTAGCAACTTCCAATACGCCTTGCTCCTGCACTTCAAACACTTCTCGCTCCGCCGGATCTTGGCGACTGGAAAAGGCTACTCGCCCTTCTGCGACCTGGAGCAGAACGTTTGAAGCTTTGGGCAGAGCACGAATGGTAAACTCGGTCCCCAGCACTTCTGTACGGCTGTTTTCGGTCAATACCACAAAGGGTTGCTCCGGCTTGGAAACGACAGAGAAATAGGCTTCCCCTCGCAATTCGACCTCCCGAATGGGGCCTTCAAAGCGTTCTGGATATAGGAGTTCTGCGCCTTTTCGCAGGCTTACTTCACTGCCATCTGGCAATTGAAGCACCCTTGGGGAGCCATTTTGTTGATTGCTGACCAACTGTATGGATGGGGCGACTTCTTGCTGTTGCCACCACAACCCTCCCGCCACCAGCAGGAGGGCCAAACCTGCGGCAATGGCCATCCAAGCCTGGGGAGAAGAAAAGCGGCGAATCTTGGCAACTGGTTGAGTGGAAATGCCTTTTTCGGCCAATTGGCTGGTCAATTGCCCCCAAGCGGCCTCGGTGTCAATTTGCTCAAATCGACCTGCCCCTTCTGCATGCGTCCAAATGGTGATCAGATCTTCAAACGCTTCCCGATGCTCCCGCTTGGCAGAAAGCCAAGCCTCTACTTCCGAAGATTCGGAAGCAGAGGTTTGGCCCTCATGATAGCGAAGCAATAATTCAGTGGGAAGCATAATCAGCGGATGTTCTGATTCAAAGATAGGGCTTTTCTCTTGAAAGGGAGGGCTATTCAAACTTACTGATCTGCTCAGTAAGTCCCCCGAAGATGCCATAGCCACCTTCGACATTGGAGAAGACAACGATGGATTCAGCTGGGAAAAGCGAAAACCAACCGCTACTATTATCCAATTGCCGCTCATAGTCCAGAATGTACTCGTAGCTCGCATCGTTGGCAACGAATAGCTCTACGGTGAACGAGCGAATGTTGAGGTCTTCCACCTGAGCTTCTTCAGCATAAGCATTGGGCAGATAGGCAATGAAATCCACCTCTACGATCTGGCCATCTTTGTCGTCATCGCTGTACCAGGCGCTTTCTCCGACATAGGCTCCCTGTTCATCCTGACGTTCGGTCACGGCTAAGGCTCCCCATATTTGCTCTTCGAAGAATTCTCCTCCCTGCCAGGCCGCTTCGTACTCTATCCTCAACTTGACCCGATAATGCTCCCCTACGCCAGCAGGATCCTGAAAGCGTAAGGACAGGAGAGATTGAGAAGCCGAAAATCCTCCAATATCGCTGGTACGAGCCACATTTTGCTGCAATTCTGCGGCAATGATTTCTACTTTTTCTGGTACATGAGTCGAAGCCGACACATTGTCGTAATCTGGATGGCTCACCTTCAGTTCATAGGTTGTCCCCTCTTCGATTTCAATTTCCTCGGAGGTGTATTTGCCCAAGGGCTTTACCAGGGAATCGGTATTGAGTCCCCAGGTAGTAACGAGGGTGTCCTTATAGGTCAATTGGCCCAGCAAATTGCCTTCTTTGTATAATTCTACCACCGCATCTGGCAAAAAGAGATTGACTTTCTCCAGGTCTTCCAAGGGAGCATGGCTACGGGTGAGGTAAATATCAGGCCTACCAAAGGCTTGCACGAACGATATTTCTTGCATTGTTTTCGGATGGTCGAGCATAGCGAGCAGTGGCG
>JBCCCJ010000055.1:0-10806 GCA_039033615.1 Bacteroidota bacterium | reverse complement strand
TCATGACGCCCGAGCAATTCACCCAAGGCGGGGCCACCATTTTGAATTTCGAGCAAATGGAGTTGGTGGAAGGCAATTATCAATTGGTACAAAATGAACAATTGCTGGAACACATTGCCTTCAACATTTCAGACTTGGAATCTCGTCTGGCCTTCAGTCCTCAATCAAACCTGCGGGAAGAGCTTGACAATGCAGGCTTAGGGGCCATTCAGTTGATTCGGCCAGAAGCGGACCAATTGGCGCAAGCCATTCAAACAGAACAAGAAGGAACGCCCCTTTGGAAATATTTCATCATACTGGCCATCTGTTTTTTGGCAGGAGAAATCTTGCTCCTAAAATGGAACAGACGACCGAAATCCACTTCCTGACCCCATTCTACCCAACTACTTCTTCACATGGAACCAGTTCTTTTTTCTCAGGTTACCATTCAGGACCCCCAGAGCCCTCACCATACCGCCACCCTTGATGTCCAGGTCGAAGATGGCCACATCAGCAAGATTGCGCCAGCGGGCAGCCTCAAAACAACTGGGGCCACCGCCCATTCTGAGGGGTCCGTTCTGACGCCTGGTTGGATAGACCTGGAAGTGTATCTCAACGATCCCGGCTTTGAATTCAAGGAAAGTCTGGAAGAACTGGCAACAGCAGGATTGCAAGGCGGTTTCACTGGTTTGCTGGCCCAACCTGCCACTCACCCATCCATCGACAATGGTCAAATGGCTCGCTCCTTGCTTTCTCGCTCGGAGCATTTGCCCATCCAATTCTGGCTGGCGGGTGCCCTCACTGAAAAAGCAAACGGGCTCGAATTGGCAGAAATGTTTGATATGCATCAGCAAGGGGTGAAGGCGTTTTCCGATGGCCCACATCCTCTGCCCTCCGCAGGCATCATCCAACGCTCTTTGCTGTATCTACAGTCCTTTGAAGGATTGATGATTCACACCTCTCTCGATCCTACCCTGGTCGGAGACGGCCAAATGAACGAAGGGATGGAATCTACTTCCCTGGGGATGGAAGGGATTTCCGAATTGGCGGAAACCATTCCCGCTCATCGCGACCTGGAGTTGCTGGACTATGTCGGAGGCAGGATGCACATCCAGGGCATTTCCTCTCCCAGGGCCTTGGATTTGTTGCTCAGAGGCAAGAGCAACCAACCAGGTTTGAGTTTTGGGGTGAGTCTGCCCCACCTTTTGCTGAATGATGAAGCCGTTCGCAGCTTTGACCCCAATTTCAAACTTTTCCCTCCTCTCCGCCAGGAAGAAGCGCGGCAAGCATTGATGCTACACGTTGCGGCTGGAAATGTAGATGTACTCAGCAGCGGGCATCAGGCACAGGGCATTGAAGAGAAACGCCTGGAGTTTGCCTTGGCGGAAGCTGGCATGTTAGGCTTACAGACCTTTTTCTCCCTGGTCATGGAACATCTGATCCAACCGGGCATTGTCAGTTGGGATACGATCATTCAGGCCGTCTGCATTCGGCCAAGGGAAATCTTGCAATTGCACGTACCCCGAATCGAAGAAGGGCAACTTGCCGAGCTGAGTTGGTTCCACCCCTCTCAATCATGGACGTTGGAGGCGAAAGACATTCCTTCCAGAGCCAAGAACTCCCCCTGGCTGGGAAAACCCCTGACGGGCAAGCCCTTGGGGAGCTACGTAAAAGGCCGATTCAACCAATTGTAGGGCGTTTGTGATTTGATGGTCGCTCCCGTACCTTTGACGCACATCGCATAGCTAGTTCAGATGAAATTCAGGATACACCAAATTGCGGCCCTGATACAGGCTGATGTGGAAGGGGATGCTGAGCGGGAGATTCATGGCCTAGGGAAAATTGAAGATGCTCGGGACGGAGAATTGACCTTTCTTGGCAATCCCAAATACGCAGGCTTTGTAGCAAGCACCCAAGCTTCTGCGATCATTGTCCGTACAGATTTTGTTCCTCCGACAGATTTACGTGCGACTCTTCTGCGGGTAGAGGACCCCTACGAAGCCTTCCGCCAATTGCTGGAAGTAGCTGCTGAAGCCATTGCCAAACCTACTCCTGGCATTCACCCCCAAGCCTGCATTGACCCTTCTGCCAAGATTGGAGCGGAGGTGTACATCGGCCCTTTTGTGTACGTAGGTCCACACGCAGAAATCGGAGACGGGGCGCAGTTGCATCCACATACCTTTGTTGGGCCTATGGCCAAGGTAGGAGCCCAATCCATTCTCCACGCCAGAGTCACGGTGTATCACCATTGCCACATCGGCAACCAATGTGTGATTCACGCCGGAGCGGTCATCGGTAGCGATGGATTTGGCTTTGCTCCTCAGGCGGATGGCAGTTTCAAGAAGATTCCTCAAACCGGAAATGTGGTCATTGAGGACCAGGTAGAAATCGGTGCCAACTCTTGTATCGACCGGGCGACCCTCGGTTCTACCCTCATCCAAAAAGGAGCCAAACTAGACAATTTGATTCAGATTGCGCACAACGTATCCATTGGGCCTTCCACAGCCATCGCAGCGCAAGCAGGGATCGCAGGGAGTACCACCATTGGGGCAGGTTGCCTGATCGGTGGGCAGGCCGGGATTGTGGGACATGTACAGATTGCTTCTCTCACCAAAATAGATGCTCAATCCGGGGTCAACCGCAGCATCAAAGACAGCGGCCAAGCGTTTCGGGGCTCCCCCATTCAGCCTCATCGCCAACAGCTCAAATCCGAAGCGCTTTTTCGGAGGTTGGAACAGATGTCCCGAAAAATTCATCATCTCGAACAACAAATCAAACAACATCAGAAGGAAGACTAAGAGAGAGACTTTTTCCCGGTTTTTGCTGAATATCTCAAAAAAGCTCTGCAACTTGCCGTTTCCTTTTCTCTCGTCTTATCCATCCATTGTAGGAATCTAGCGACATGGCAGATCAACAACATACCATACAACAAGCCGTAAGCGTTGAAGGCGTCGGTTTACATACTGGGAAGGCCGTCAGTATGACGTTTCATCCCGCTCCAGAAGATCATGGTTTTGTCTTTGTGAGAACGGATGTCGAAGGTCATCCCACCGTTCGGGCAGACGTAGACCTGGTGGTAGATACCTCGCGGGGAACCACGTTGAAAGAGAACGGGGTCAAAGTTCATACGGTAGAGCATACCCTGGCGGCCTTGGTTGGCTTGGAACTTGACAACGTACGGATCGAACTAACCGGACCAGAACCTCCGGTGATGGACGGTAGCTCCAAGGCTTTTTCCGAAGCCCTACAATCTGCGGGGAAGCAAGCACAAGAAGCAGAGCGCACCTATTTTCACCTGGATGAGCCCATCCACTACATGGACCACGAACGGGAAGTGGAGTTGGTCGCGTTGCCAGCAGATGGATTTCACGCACGGGTCATGATTGATTTTGGCTCAGACATCTTGCAAGCACAGCACGCCAACTTGAAGACCCTTTCCGACTTTCCCAGCGACTTCGCGGACAGTCGGACTTTCTGCTTTTTGCACGAGTTGGAAGCCTTACATCAAGCGGGTCTGATTCAGGGAGGCAACCTGGAAAGTGCCGTGGTCATCGTAGATCATTTGCTTTCCGAAGAAGAAACCGAGCGGCTGAGAACCATCTTTGATGGACATGAGGTAGAGATTCAAGAAGGGATTCTGAATCCCAAGGGCTTGCGGCATGCCAATGAGCCCGCCCGACATAAGCTGTTGGATCTCGTAGGGGATTTGGCCTTGGTAGGTATGCCGCTCAAGGGGCACATCATCGCCTCTCGTCCCGGTCACGCGGCCAATGTTGCGCTAGCCAAAAAGATCAAAGCGAAGATCAAACAAAAACAAATTGCTAGCCGTTTCCAGAAAGAAAAGAAAGAAGGACTCGTTTTTGACATCAATGCTATTCAGGAAATTCTTCCTCATCGTTACCCATTCCTATTGGTGGATAAGATTCTGAATTTTGGAGAAAACTCCATTACCGGAGTCAAAAACGTAACCATAAATGAACCTTTTTTCCAGGGTCATTTCCCTGGAAATCCCATCATGCCAGCGGTTCTCCAACTCGAAGCAATGGCTCAGGTAGGAGGAATTCTACTACTCAACACCATCGACAACCCCAAATCAATCTGGGTGTATTTTGTCGCGATAGACAACGCTCGCTTCAAAAAACCTGTTATTCCCGGTGACACCTTGGTTCTAGAATTAGAACTTACGGCTTTGCGAAGAAGCATTTGTAAAATGACTGGCAAAGGATATGTCGATGGAAAACTTGTCTGTTCCGCAGACCTCGTTGCTAGTGTAGTTCCAAAAAACAAACTATGACCTCACACCCATCTAGTCAAGCCCCCAACCTGTCTTCGGTACACCCCAGCGCACACATTCATCCAACTGTCCACATTGAACCATTTGCTGTCATCCATGAAAACGTCCAGATCGGCGCCGGTACCTGGATTGGATCGCATGTGGTAATTTATGAAGGCGTTACCATCGGTGAGAATTGCCGGATTATGCCCGGCACCGTGATTTCTTCCAACGCCAGTCATCTGGAGTTCTGGCGCAAGGAGAAAGCCAACGCTTCCGAAGAATTGCACCGCGTCATCATTGGCAACAACGTTCACATCGAACCTTCGACCAACCTCCACGGTGGGATCACCATTGGAGACGGTAGTTGGATTGGTTCCAATGTTACCATTCACGACGGAGCTCGCATTGGCCAAGAAGTAAAGATCTTTCCCGGAGCCGTCGTTTCTGCCATTCCCCAAGATTTGAAATTTCATGGGGAACGCACCACCCTGGAAATTGGCGATCACACCACCATTCGGGAATTTGCCACCTTGAATCGAGGAACCGATTATTACGGCACCACCAAGATTGGCAAGCATTGCCTGATCATGGCCTACGTTCACATCGCGCATGATTGCATCATTGGAGACCATTGCATTCTGGTCAACGGGGTCAACATGGCTGGGCACGTGATCATGGAAGAATACGCCTTCATCGGCGGGGTATCAGCGGTTCACCAATTTGTAAAAATTGGCAAGCATGCCTTTGTCTCCGGCGGTTCTCTGGTTCGCAAAGATGTCCCTCCTTACGTGAAAGCAGGCCGAGACCCGGTCCAATACGAAGGGGTGAATTCCATTGGTCTGCGCCGACGCGGATTTGACAATGCCACTATCAATCACATCCAGGAGATTTATCGAAACATCTTCTTATCTGGTCGGAATACCGCCCAGGCCTTGGATTACATCGAAACAGAGATTCCGGTTTCAGAGGAGCGAGATGAGATCATTACCTTCATCCAAAAGGCTACTCGCGGCATCATCAAGGGGCATCGGAGCAGTGATCCAGGAACGGAAAGCTAAGATTCATTCAAAAAAACCGGGAGCAATTTCCCATATTTGCGAAGCAGCTTTGAGTTGCTTCGCATTTTCATTGATGATCCATTGTTGTGCTGACTTCACTCCATATCCAAGCCACTGATGTAGGGAAGAAATTCTATGGAAGGTGGCTGTTTCGAAACATATCCCATGACTCCGCCGAGGCACATCGTTTGGCATTGATCGGAAAAAATGGCTCAGGGAAATCGACCTTGATGCGAATCCTTGCTGGCCAGATGAGCCCTTCAGAAGGAAAGTTGGCCTACCTGCTCAATGGAACGTCTCTCCCAGCCAATCAATGGTATCAACTCATCAGCTGGAGTGGACCCCAAATTGACCTCTACCCTGATTTGACCCTGTCGGAACACATCCGCCTGCATTTTCGGTTCAGAGATTGTCTCCTGCCAGCGAGCCAGGAGCTCATTGAACTCCTCCGCTTGCGCCCGCATGCCAACAAATCCCTGCGGTATTATTCTTCCGGCATGCTCCAGCGGGTACAGGTAGGTCTGGCCCTCTTCACCCAATCGCACGTATTGATGCTGGACGAACCCACCAGCCATATGGACGAAGAAAATGCCCGCTTGATGCTGGAATTGGTGGAAACCTACCTAGGAGACCGCCTCTTCATCCTGGCATCCAACCTGGAACGAGAGTATCAATCCATCCCTTCCCGGATTCATTTGCGTTAAGAAAAGAAAACCCTATGCTTCAACGCCTGCTCTTCTGTTGGTTTTTGCTGGCCTACAGCCTGCTTTCTGCCCAATCTGTTTCGCTTCGACGCTGGCTGGAGATCCCCTTTTTTCACAGCGGTCAATTGCTCCCCAATGCCCAAACTGGCGGCTTGAACGAGGCACAATTTTCCCCAATAGATTTGGACGGTTCTGGTGAAATGGATCTCTTCATTTTTGATCGCTCTGGAGACCAAGTCTTGACCTTCGTTGCCGATCCAAGCACCGAAAGCGGGTATCGCTACCGCCCCGAACTTGAATCGGTTTTTCCTGCCATGCAGCATTGGGCACTCTTGCGCGACCTGAACTGTGATGGGCTGCCTGAGATTCTCACCTCCCGTGCAGATTCCAACGGGGTACGGATTTTTCGGAATACCAGCCAAGGGGGAAACCTGAGTTTTGAACTGTGGACAGATTTGCTTGCTACGCCAAGTGGCAAAGTATATGCAGCCATCTCTGACATCCCTGGCATCGCCGATGTGGACAATGACGGGGACCTGGACCTGCTCAGTTTTGATCCGGGTGGCTCTCAGGTACGGTGGTATGAAAATCTCGCCAATGGAGACTGCCAATTGCTCAGTTTTGCGGTGGGCAGCAATTGCTGGGGGGAGTTTTCAGAGGCAGGTCTGACCAATGATATCACGCTCGATGTAGCCTGCAAACGAGGAGAAGGAGAGGAAACTCCGCCAGCCCACGCAGGCTCCACCATCTGTGCCTTTGACCAAGACGGGGATCAGGCAATTGATTTGCTCTTGGGCGACCTCAACAATGTGAACCTCGTATTTCTCCACAATGGAGGCACAGCCGGGGCTTCGGTGATAGATCAAGCCATTCCTGACTACCCCACCAATTCGACGCCGGTTTCTATGCGACAATTTCCAGGGGCGTTTCATCTCGACGTCAGGGGAGACGGCCTGAAGGATCTCCTGGTTACCCCCAACATCTCCAGCATTTCCCGCAATGCAGAAAGCGTCTGGTATTATCGCAACGTCGGCAGTGCCAACAACCAAATCTTCAGTCTCCAACAAACCGACTTTCTCCAGGAGGAAATGATTGAGTTGGGGCGGTCGGCCAAGCCTGCCTTTGTGGATTACAACCAGGATGGGTTGATGGATCTGGTGGTAGGCAATTACCTCTATCGCGCGGAAGCCCTGCAAGAGGTGAGTCGCTTGAGTTTGTATCGCAACAATGGAACGCCTACCGAACCCAGTTTTGAGCGGGTAACGAATGATTACCTGAACCTCTCTACCCTGTTCAATCCTCCCCGGCTTGGACTCCATCCTACCTTCGGTGACCTGGACAATGATGGCGATCCAGACCTGATTTTGGGAGACGAAAACGGCAACCTCCACCATTTTGTGAATACCGCCTCTGTTGGACAAACGGCCAATTTTCAACTGTTTCAAACCTTGCTCGCAGGCATAGATGTCGGCGGCAACGCTGCCCCCCAAATCGTCGATCTGGATCGGGATGGCCGCCCCGACCTACTCGTAGGCGAGCGAAGTGGCACCCTGAACTGGTTTCGTAACATTGGCACCCCTAGCCTACCAGAGTTTCACCAAGACAGCGTGGATGACTTTTTTGGAGAAATTGACGTACTGACCGACTGCTGCACAGGCTATTCAGTGCCTTTTGTATTTGAAAATGATCAAGGGCAATGGGAGCTACTCGTGGGAACAGAATTCAACGAATTGCGGCACTACCCAAATCTGGGAGATCTCAGCGGCGCTTTCCCCTTAGAGACGCTCCAATTTGGGGACATCCAAGTTGGCAGTCGAGTCGCTCCCCAAGGAGCTGATCTCAACCAAGACGGGAAATGGGATTGGGCCATCGGAAATGAACGCGGGGGCTTGGCTTTGTTTCAGGCGGATTTGGAGATGTCTGCGGAGAGCGCAGCCTTGCCAGAAGCTGGTATCAAGTTGTTTCCTAATCCTGCTGAGGATTACGTGACGATTCAAAGCATGGCAGGGACAAGCATTCAAGGTGTTCGGTTACTCACTTTTTCCGGGCAGATCATGCTGGAGAAAAAATGCCTGCCCTTTCAGTCATCTGCCAAGCTGCCCTTGTCCGATATCCCGCCCGGCATCTACCTGATTGAAGCCTTTCATAAGGAGGGAACTTTTGTATCAAAAATCATCAAACGGTGATGTTCTGCTGTTCATTTGCCACAATTTGGTCCTAGTGGCAGAGGATCAATCCGTTGACATGAACCTTTCTTGATGCTTGAATTTTTCTGCTTGTCATATTTGATGAAGGGCATATTTTTCTGCAAACTCCTGTTCTTCCTAGGTTTACTCTATCATGTGTGCTGCCATTCCTTTTGGGGGGATGTAGAACAGCAGTCCATTTGTAATGCGGACTGCGGCATAGTAAGCCTAGCCAAGAAGCCACATGAGATGTCTCCTGCGTCGACATGACATACTGGGGATGGTAAGGCCTCTTGTCAGCGACAAGCGGGTCGTTTTCCTTCGCGAGGGAAAACGGGGCAGTGCGGGAAAGGGTACAGTGGCAGATATCTGAGATTTCCCATAGCTTTTCTCTCCCCTGCTTGCTAGCTTTACTCTCCTAACCAAGCAATCAGATATGTCCACTCCTATTCGTGCGTACGTCGATCAACATCAGGATCGCTTTCTGTCTGAACTCAAAGATTGGCTGCGCATTCCCAGCATCAGTGCCGACTCTGCCTATCAGGCGGAGGTAGATCGAGCTGCCAACTGGCTGATGGCCCAATTCGAAGCCCTCCAAATGGATCGGGTGGAGAAAATTCCTACCGAAGGCCATCCAGTGGTATATGCCGAAAAAATCATTGACGATACCCGCCCCACGGTGCTGGTATATGGGCATTATGATGTGCAGCCACCGGACCCGATGGATCTGTGGCACAACCCGCCCTTTGAACCCGTGGTCAAAGACGGAAAGATCTACGCCCGAGGGGCTTGTGATGACAAAGGTCAGGTGTATATGCACCTCAAAGCCATCGAAATCCTGAATCAGGAAGGAGAATTGCCCTGCAATGTGAAATTCATTGTAGAAGGAGAAGAAGAGATCGGTAGTGATCACCTGGAAGACTTTGTGCGGGCGCATAAAGACATGCTGGCGGCTGACATCATCCTGGTTTCAGACACCTCTATGATCGCCAACGATGTGCCTTCGATCACGACCGGGCTGCGGGGCTTGTCATACCTGGAAGTGGAAGTGATTGGTCCGAATCGGGATCTACACTCTGGCACCTACGGCGGCGCAGTGGACAATCCTGTCAACGTCCTCTGCGAAATGATCGCCTCCCTCAAAGACGAACTGGGGCGCATCACCATTCCCGGCTTTTATGATAAGGTCGTCAACCTGACGGACGAAGAGCGAACCGAAATGGCCCGTCAGCCATTTGATAAGAATGACTACCATGCCGACCTTGGCATTGAGGATACCCGTGGCGAGAGTGGTTTCAGCATCATCGAGCGTTCCTCCATTCGCCCCACCTTGGACGTGAATGGCATTTGGGGTGGGTATATCGGAGAGGGAGCCAAGACGGTATTGCCCTCCAAAGCGGAAGCAAAGATCTCCATGCGGTTGGTACCCAACCAGCAATCTGAAGAGATCACGCGCTTATTCACCGAGCACTTTGAGAAGTTGGCGCCATCTACCGTCAAGGTTACCGTCAAGCCTCACCATGGAGGAGAAGCGGCGATGGTGTCCACCCAAACGCCAGGCTATCAGGCTGCTTCAAAGGCGATGACAGATACCTTTGGGAAAGTGCCCATTCCGACCCGAGCGGGAGGTTCCATTCCCATTGTTGCCCTCTTTCAGGAAGTACTGGGCTTGGATACCGTGCTGATGGGCTTTGGGTTGAATTCAGATGCCATCCATAGCCCCAATGAGCATTACGGAGTCTTCAACTACCTCAAGGGCATTGAAACGATTCCCCTTTTCCACAAATACTTCGCAGAGTTGAAGTAAGACCCAGTTTGATTCCGCCTCCAAAAAGCCTCAGCATTCGTTGAGGCTTTTTGGTTTTTCGGGATAAAAAGTTTGCACAGGCGCGAAAAGTTTCTACCTTCGTGAGTAACCACTCACTTGCAAATCGCAACTTTGTACAGAGATGATCCCCATTTTCCAAAACAAATTCTGGGTAACCCTACTGAGCCTCTCGCTCATCGGGTTGATTGGCTCAATCGCCCATCCATCCGACCCTACTCCGCCCGTCATCCCTGAGGATACCGCTGCTGAGGCATTTGATCAAATGATGTCCGTGATCAGTCACAAGCGCTGTGTCAACTGCCATCCCTCTGGAGATCGCCCACATCAGGGAGAAGACAGTCACCCGCACCGCTTTGGGGTGGAACGCGGCGAAGATGGGCATGGCGTTGCGGCCTTACAATGTGGCACTTGTCATCAGGAAAGCAACAACCTGAGTTCTGGCGTACCTGGTGCCCCCCATTGGCATCTCGCACCGAGAAGTATGGGATGGGAAGGACTGAGCAAGATCGAAATCGCCGAGTCCATGCTGAACCCCAACAAAAACGGGGGCCGCACCGTCGCAGAAATTGAAAAACACTTGACCGAAGATCTCTTGGTCCTGTGGGTGTTTGAGCCTGGGATCGATCATGAAGGGGTAGCGCGAGAAAAGCCCCCCATTTCCAAAGAAGCCTATATCGAAGCCGTCAAAACCTGGGTAGCGGCCGGTGCCGTCGTTCCTGCTGAATAATCAACCAATTTCCCTGGTAAATCCATCTTATTTTTCCTGTGAGCTACG